>JACCUM010000206.1 GCA_013811805.1 Geodermatophilaceae bacterium
GGGCGGCGCCACGACCACCACACCACCCGGCCAGGGCGGCGCCACGACCACCACACCACCCGGCCAGGGCGGCGCCACGACCACCACACCACCCGGCCAGGCCGGCCCGAGCGTGGTCAACCAGAAACCCGAACAAACCGGCGGCCACCTAGGACCACGGCCGGAGCAGACCGCGAAGGCCAAAGCCTGGGCGAATACCGCGTACGAGATGATCCGGGCCGACACCCGCGATGTCGACGACATCGTGCAAACGCTTTCCAACGTGCGCAATTCCGACGGCACGCCGCGCTTCACGCACGAGGTCGTCGCTGCGATCAAGCACCACATATTCCAGGCCGAACACCTACTGAACGTCTACGAATATGACTCTCGACTAGACGCCTGGAAGGTTGTTGGACACGCGCCCGGACGCCTCGAGTCCGACGCGGGAGTCGCTGAAGGGTGGATGCGGCTCAGCTCAGGGCAGCTCGACCAGGACAACATTCTCCTCATGGACCATGAGCTCGTCGAGATGCTCTTCATGCAACAGTTCCCGAATGCAACCTTCGAGCAGGCCCACGAGCACGCAACCGCCCAGTACGACTGGGCCGGCAAGGACCGGCCCAAGCAACGCGCTCCGAACCTGACTGGATGGAGGATGCGTCATGGCGATCCTGCTGTTGTATCGCAAACTGAAGGAGACGGAGACCGAAGTCGAGTACAGCTACGGGACGAGCACCCAAGTGCAGGAAGGGCGGCTGATCCTCGACGCGAGGGACCCGATGGCCGAGCCGACCAGCGGAGCGGACAACGCCAACGGCCAACGCGTGGCGGAGAAGCTGCTGTGGCTGCGCCAACAGGACCCGACCTGGCCGGAGTTCGGAGCGATCCAGAGTTAGGTCCCCGCCAGCCCAATGGGCGCGAGTCGGCAGACACGTCGTACGCGGCTCAGCGCGACGCATTGATCCAACAGACGGTGGAACAGACATCAACTCTGATATCCGAACTCGAAAAGCAGACCATCAACGAACTCGACAAGGCCGTCCGCGACGCCAAATCCGTAGCTAAGACGGCCGCGAACACCCTGGTGGCTGTCCTCGATCAGGTGAACGTAGCGAACACCACCGGCCTGGAACTCGCCGGTACCGAGCATCAGGTCAAGAGCGACAGGTCGCTGAAGCGAAAGTACGCGATCGCGAACCGCGCCGAGCCGATTACGGCCGAACGATTCCTCAGAGAAGTCAATGACATCGTCCGCTTCTCAGTGCTGACGCCTGAAGCGAACTATGGCCAGACGGTGAACGACGTGCTGGCCAGGCTAGAGGAGCAGGGCTACACAATGCCCGACAGCAACGCCATCAGAAACTGTTGGAAGCTAGGTAACCGATTCTTGGGGCTGACGGTCACGCTGCAAACCCCGACTGGGCAGTTGATGGAACTCCAGTTCCCGACCCGCGCGTCATACGCGGTTAACAAAGCCAACCACGCCGACTTCGAAGTTTTCCGGATGGCAATCGCCCCAGTCGCTGCGCGGATGGAGGCCTTCGCTCACTACATGCAGATCACAGCGCACGCGAAGGACCTGCGGATACCTGACACAGAGGGACTCCCGGAGTCTCCGCAAGACACTAGTCCGGAAAGGTTCTTCGACGCGGAGAGCCAACTGGCCGCCTTCTACCGCAATCAGATAAGTCGAAAGGGCTGGTCTGCCTTCGAACATTTGATCAGGGCGGGGATCTCGCCGGATGTCGCTGCAAGGCTCGCCAAGGTGGTAGGAGGAAAGGATCATGGAGTTCCGAGGTCTGTTGTATTACGAGTTGACGAGTCGGGACGGCCCGGACCCAGTCAATCTGTTCATAGTGGAGGCGTCGACGGGACCGACCAGGGGAATGCGACTGGATTACCCCAGCATGACGTGGAAGTTCGACCCGATAACAGTTCAGTACAGTCTGATCCAGGACATCGACCAGGGAGAGAATCAGGTCAGCAGAGTCGACCGGACCCGAGCCGAGGAGATAGCGCTCCTGCTGAAGACACCGCTGCCGAGCGAGGCGGGACTCCGGAAGCTGATGCAGGACGGAGCGAGCTAGACAACGGGCTGAGCGGACAGACGCAGGACGGCTCGCACAACGACGGGCCCAGCGACGGCGAGCGGATAACCGCCTCCGCCCTTCCCGGCGCATTCGACGGCCGAAAAGCATTCCGCCCGTTCCGCAGTGCACGACGGGTCATGTGGCGCGTGAACAGGCAAATGGGGTCCCTCACATCGAGCGTTTCCGAGGCCACCCGGTTCGCCCCGATCGAGAAGGTCGACTCGTCGGATCACTTGCGCCCAAACTATCGGTCCAAAACACCGGGCGGGAAAGATATCGCCTTCAACGTCTCGTCCGGACAACTCCTCGACCCGGACGGCAACCCGAGCACCGATGTCGCCCAAACCACCTTCAACCAGCAGACCGGCCAGTGGGAGATCCGGATATCCGATCGGGCGAAGGGTCGCGCCGTCATGCGCGCGGTGGTCCATGAGATCGCCGAGGCCGGCGCAATCCTCGACGGAGTCACCAATCGTGCGGACATCCTTACCGACGAAGCCATTAACGGCGACCAAGCTCTAAGCCCCAGCCGCCTCTCCCCGCATGACCGCGGCCGGATCGCCGAGCTTCGCTACCTGGCAGGCCTGGTAGCCGACGCCAAGACGGGACTCCCGAGCCGCGCCAGTAAGGACGTGGACGCCTTGCTGCGCGCCCTCGGTCTGGTGGCCGGGCGGCCGGACCCGGACACAGGGAGCTTCCTGGGCCGCTCAAAGGGTTACGCCCAGCGTCGGGCGGCGCTTGATCCGTCCGTCCAGCTGATCGTGGATCAGCTCAACACGTTGCCGCGGGTTGGCTCGGTGCCCTCCGGTGTACCGGGCAAGTTGGATTCGTTCTGGAAGGCCGCCGCGAACGCCGGATTCGTCGGCGCCCTCCCTGCGGGGGCGCTGGCCGGCGCGGCGGTTGTGTCCGGTCTGGGTGCTGCTCTCTTCCCGGTCGCCGCAGTGATTTTCTTCGCCGAGTCCAGCGGTGCGTTCGCCAGCACCTTCCTCGAGCGACGGCAGGCCCTACATGCGGAGCATGCGGCAACCCGCGAGCAGCTCAAGCACGCCCTGTCGAGAGAGGCCGTGCCGCTGATCGGTAGGCAGGCAGCCGACCTCAGGGGCCGCATCGAGGAGGCCAACCACCGCAGCCAACGGTACGAGAGCGGCAACCCGGTCCCTCTGCCAGACCCTGGCCATGCGCGGGAGACAGCGCTGGAGAGGGCGGCGAGAGAGGCGAAGGCGGCTCTCGAAGCCCCGATCCCTGACGAGTCCATCGAGAAGATCCCGTGGTATCGGCCGATCCAGCTGGCCAGGTCCTTGGGGCAGGATGCGTGGTTCATGCGAACTGCGCCCAGCGTGGTGGTCCGCCTCGGCGTGGCGGCGCTGGCGGTGGTCATCGTCGGAGCCCCGGTGCCCCTCGCCGTAGGGTTCGCAGTCGCCAATCTGGGGGCGCTCTGGGCGGGTCGTCTCGAGGGCAACCAAGGCCGCAGCCTGGCCCCCGGGCAGGAGCGGGAGCGCGTCGCCAGGGAAAAGATAGACGCGCTGATGGCCGAAGCGCGGATCGAGCGCGACACCAGCCCCCTGCTCGAGCGGCAGCAAGCTCTGGCAGAACGACGTGATCGGCTCAGCGACTTGAGCAACAAGCTGGACCTGCTCAGAGACGCCGTGCTCAGAGGCGCCCCCTTGGCCGCCGTCAAGGCTGCCGCTGAGGATGCTGCGGCGGCAGCGCAGCCGGATCCGACCGCGCCGGATCCTCGTACCCAATCGCGTGAATCCGACCTGGCCGCGGCCCTGCACGTGCCAGCCATCCCCGGCCGGCATGACGACGGCTCCGGACCTTCCCGTCCGAGCCGGGTGGTACGGCAAGCCACGAGGGCGCTGAGCACTCTCAAAGCCGAGGACGTCAAGTCGGTCGAGGGATACCGCGCCGACGTCAAGAACGGCATCGTAGAGGTGAGCTACGAGGGTCAGATCCTTCCCCTGCAGTTCAGGGTCGAAGCCGTTCCGGCGGAGGTGCTCAGCAAGGATTTAACGGGAGCCGACTCACCGGTGGCCAGAGTGCTGCCCCCGAATCCGGGTGCCGCGCAGCCCGATGCGCACACCCTGCAGATCTACGAAGGGGCAACCGGTCCCGAGGTCATCTGGGCGGCGCGGATGGCTCTGGACCAGCTTCTGTACGCGCGCTTCGGCGCGCCAATTGCGGGAAGCCAACTCACTGACGGTCTGACGAGTGGACCGCTCGGTCCGCTCTCCGCGCTCGACAGGGCCCGCGCGGACGACCTCGCCAGGGCGCTGGACCATCTCGATGCCGCCCGCTCATGGGCGCTGAACCGGCACAACCAGGACAGCTACTACGAGGCAGCGCTGCGTGCCGCCGGACTCGACCTGACTGACCCGGACCCAGCCAGTGCAGCCCGCCGACGGGCTGCCCTGGACGACGAACTGCTCGCCCGGTTGCAGGCTCGCGAGCTACCAAGCACCACACGGCCGCTCCTCGAGCACCAAAAGAAGTGGCTCAAGATCATGGCTGGCCCAGCCATTGGCGCGCCCGCATTGATCGTGGGTTTCGCGGCCCTCGGAACGGTACCGATGGCCGATGCGCTGTACTTGCCGCGATTATTGGCCGAAGTCGCCGCTCCGCTGGCCTACGGCGCGACACGTGGCTTCTTCGAGTGGAACTTCAACCGGTTGACCGAAGCTGCCCAACGCAGAGCGCTGGCCGAACAGCCCGCAGCCGCCCAGGACATTCGAAACGCCGAACGTGGCTATCGCGACACGGTGGCTGACACCCTGGCGGGCAAGGAGGCCGAGATCCGGGAGGTCGAGGCGGCCCTTGCGGCCCGGAAGGCCGTGCTGGATGCTGCCGTAGCCAGGTCCGAACGCAACGCCAGGCTGGCTTCCTCGCCCTTGCGGAGGGCCGTGGACGCGCTATTCCGCCGCGCCGACCCGAACCCGGTGTCCGGGCGGATCACACCGGTCTCACCCGCGCCGACCCCGCCTCCACCCGCCGCCCCCCCACCCGGATACGAGGTGCCACCGGCAAAACCCATCCCGGGATGGTGGGCGTTCATCGGGATGACGGCCGGTTCGATCCTTGCATCCGTCGGGGCCTATACCGGTATCGGAACGATCGGCGATGGCCTCTCCCTCGGAGAGATCGCCGATGTGGAGAACTGGAAGGACATAGCCGGCCCAGAGGGAGCCGACCCCCGGACGGCGTTGCTGGTGGGATCGGTGACCGGTCCAGCCATCTTGTTGGGGACGGTCCTCGGCTCGGCGGTCGAACGGTGGTTCGCGGGTAAGCAGGCAGAGCTTGCGGCCGCTCGGGAGGGCGCGCTGGCGGCGCACGAGGCCGACAGGCAGGCGCGTGACCAGCGGTCCGTGCTGGACCCGCTGCGACAAGAACTAGCCGAGGCGGCCGACGAATTGAGCGGCAAGCAGGCCGCCCAGGCCGATCGCCGTGCTGAGCAGGACGCCAGGCTCGAACAGGCCGCTCCATTGCGGGGGCCTGGAACGCTGCGGGCTGCGGGCGACCGCGTGCGGTCGGTTATGGGCGGTGTCTTCGGTGACCGCGGCTCCGACGAAACCGGCGATCCTGACACCGGTACGTCCTCGCCTGAGGCCCCCCACGGCGAGCAGTCGAGCAGCGACCCGTCCAGGGGCCCTGACCAGACCGCCGACCCGACGAAATCCGATCCCGGCAAACCTCGGACGCCGCTGCCACCGGTGCTCGAGTCCGAGGAGGATTTCTTCAACCGGATGCGCACCGAGGTGAACACCACCGGATGGGACGACGACGACGAGTGGCCGGTTCCGGTGATCGCCCAGCCATCACCGCCACCCAAGATGCCCACCAAGCCCAAGCCGCCCCCGCATCAGCCGGAGCCACAGCCCGCGCCACCGGAAGATTCGATCAAGCCGCCGAAGCCTGCGCCGCTGCCGCCGGTTCCTCCGCCGTACTGCCCTCCAGAGGACGAGCCCGTATCACCGCCGGTTGCGCCGGCCCCACCCGTGGATGAGGGTCCGCAGCCGGCGCCTCCACCGCTGCCCGAGCCGCCGGCCCTCCCGCCGCCCGTACCGCCGATACCTCCGGTACCACCCGTACCCGTACCTCCGATACCCCCCATACCGCCCATACCCGTACCTCCGATACCACCCGTACCCGTACCTCCGATACCGCCCGTACCGCCGCCTCACTTTGGTAACCGGCCGACGGTGGTGTGGTGGCTCGATTTCGTCGACCCGTGGGGCAACCATCACCTGATCGCCCTCCTCCAGTGGCCTACGCCGAACGGGGGCAGCATCTCGCTGGTGATCTGGTTGATCTTCCCCGCGGATTCGTCCGCGCCGGTAGTCGTGCTAGCCGAACTCGTCGGCACCGCTGAGCCCCTGGCTCTGCGCGAACACACCGCAGCGGTAACCGACACCGTCCGTACCGTGCTCCTGGATCAGATCCCGGACCTGGATCCGGCCGGGCTGCGGTGGCTCGTCCACCATGGCGCGTTCTCCACCCCGGACGCAACGCTGGCCGAGATGTTCCACGAGCTCACGCTCCGCTTCGACGGAGTGCGACATTGGCTCGACGACGTCCGCCTGCTCGGCCAGGCAGAAGTCGACCAGCTCGTGTTGGCGCTGAACCTACGACCCATCCCCGAGGTCCTGGACCTGTTGAGCGCTCTCGAGCCCGCGCACCCCGACGTCGCACCGCCCGAGCAGCCGGTTTTCCCGCTGCCCGAGCAGCCGAGTGCCCCCCAGTCAGAGGAACCCAACGCCAAGCCGGAACAGCGCAACGGCGTCAAACTCGACGAGCACAACCCGGTCGGGCGCCGCGCGTCATCATCCGATCGGCCCGATGTGGTCCTTATCCGCGCTGGCGTGGGACACGGCAGGAATGGGAGCGACACCGGTACGACGGTCAAATGGCGCGATCGGGCGATCGTCGGCCCTGCCCCGTTGGACGACGCGAGAATCGCCGCGATCGAGGGCCGACTCGGCATCAGATTGCCTACGGACTATCTCGATGTCGTACGTGTTCATCAAGGCGGCGCCCCTGATCGGGGTCTGATCGCCCTACCGGACGGAACCGTGACCGCGCTGAGCATGCTCCTGCATTTCCAGGATGAACCAGCTGACTTCAACCTCGTGAGAATCGTCGAGAACTCAGATGCCTTTCTCGGCAAGTTCATCCCGTTCGCCGTCGATCCGTACGGTCAGTTCCTCTGCTTCGACTATCGCGGAGACTCTGCTCACTCCTGGGCAGCCACCGGTTGGAATCGGCCGGTGGTGTTGCACAGCACGAGCGACCCGCATGCTGAGCCGGTGTTCGTTGCGGGCAGTTTCACCGAGCTGATCGGCTCGCTTCAGGATGAGTTCGTGACGTCCAGGTAGTGGCCGAGTCAGCTGCGGGGTGCTAGCGGGCGATGTTGGAAGCCGCTTGCCGACTACTCGGCTGAGGGACGCACGTCCCGGGACGTGGTCGCCACATCGAGGTAGACGGCGTTGTGCGAAATCAAGGTACGGAACGCCTCGAGCATGAAATCAAGCAATGCCTCGGGCTCGGCATCCTCGGGACGAGCACCCCCCGCTTGGCCGGCCACCCAGGCAAGCCCCTCACAGGCGGCCCAGACACTCGGCCACAGATGAGCCCACTGCCAGATCTCGAACACCCGCGGACGGACCTTCACCAACGGCGGGATGCCCCCCAGGCCAATTCCGTCGAGTACGGGATCGTCGGGGGTATTGCCGAGGCCGATCAGCAGGGACCGAAGACGGTATTGCACAGCGAACTCCCGGGCCTGGTCACTGCCCGGTGTGACCTCGACTATCAATCCTCGAGCGGCGAGGCTGTCGAGGATGTCTGCCGTGCCGGGCAGATCGATCTCCGCCGCGGTCTCGATGATGGCCTGTCGGGTCCAGCGCACGGTACGCGTACGTGACGGCAGCCCGTGCGCCAATGCCCACACGTCGAAGTGCGCCTGATCTGGCAGTTTCGGGGTATCCCAACCAACGCGGACGATGTGGTGCTTGGCAGGCGCACCCTGGCTTGGGTGGAAGGGCCCCATGTAGTGACCTACCGGGAAAACGAGGGGGGCCGTCTCGTCGGAGTCACTGCACTCGGATTGGGTGCGCTCTGATCCGGTGGTGTTCGATCCGGTGCTCATGTCAGCTGGCTAGCCCCTCGGAGTCGAGGTAGACGGCATTGGGGCTGAGCATGTAATGCAGGGTCCCGAGGAGCGCGTTCAGCATCTGTAGCGGATCGGTCGCCAGCGGATCGTCGATCCCGACCCGGACCGCCGCCGCCGCCGCCCCTTCACAAGCCACCCACAGGTTGGGATCCAGGTGTGCCCATTTGTAGAGGTCATAGGCCATCGCCGACAACTGCACGATCGGCATGCCGAGCATCCCCACCGAATAGATCCACGGTTCCTCGGCGGTGTTTCCCAGCCCCAACATCAGCGGGATCAGGCGATGCCGCCGGGCGAAGTCGACGGCGAAGTCCGTGCCCGGTGTCGTCTCGAAAAGCAAGCCGTCATCGATGAGGGACTCGAGGACCTGCTCCGCCTGATCTACACCAGCGCGCCGCGCGGCAGTCAGGACGGCCTCCCGGTTCCAGGGCTGTTCGGGCGGGCGATCGGGGGTACCGTGCGCCAGCCCCCAGATCGCGAACTGCCCGTCGCTGAGCCGGTTGACGTCCGCCCGCACGCGCACCTGGGTGAAGTGGTCGTTGGATGCCGGCAGGTCGTGGTAGGCGCCGATGCAGTGCCCGATCGGGAACAGCAGCTTCGCCACGTCGTCGTCGGTGGCCATCCCGATGATCGTATCGGGGCTGGCCTCGACCGGCACCAGACATCCCGACCTCGTCGGCGTACGGCGCGTCGGTGAGTTCGCCAGCGGGCTGACCGTCTTCGCCCCAGATGGACATCGCTACGTCGAATGCTCTTCGACCTGACCCCTGAGCCAACCGGCACCTGATCGCGCTGATCGGATGGCCTTGCCCCGACGGCGGCAGCATCACGGCTCGTGATCTGGCTCGTTCTCCCAGCCGACCCCGTCCGCGCCCTGCTCCTCGAACAGATCCCGGAACGAGACCCGGGCATGCTGCGCTGGCTGGCCCACCAGGGAACGTTCTCCACACCCGATGGCAGGCTGGCCGACGTCTTCCACGAGCTCACGCTCGCCTTCGACCGAGCCCACCATCGCCTTCAGAACGTCCGCATGCTCGACCACGGAGAAGCCGACGAACTGGTCACGACACTGAACCTGCACCCCATTCTCGAGGTCCTCGACCGGCTCAACGCCCACCAACCCCAGCAGCTCGACATCGCGCTGCCCACACCGCCCAGCGTCCCCAAATCGGAGCAGCCCGATATTGCCAAGCCAGAACAACGCAACCGCGTCAAACTCCACGAGCCGAACCCGGGCGCCGCGAGTCAGCACCGGATCGACCCGATCTGGTCCTCATCCCGCCCTGGGTTCAGGTTCGTCCGGAATGCAAACGACACCGCAAACGCGGTCCACTGGCGTGACACACCATCGACGCCGCCCCGTCATTGGATGACGCGCGGATCGCCGCGATCGAGGGCCGGCTCGGTATCCGATTGCCGGTGGACTGAAGTACTGCCGGACAAGGTGATTCGTTGGCCCTGGATCCCGGCGGCAACTACATCTGCTTCGACTACCGCTCCACCGAGACCGATCCTCCGGTGGTCTTTTCTGGCAACCGATGACCCAGATGCCGAAGCCGAGCGCCTCGCCGGCAGCTTCACCGAGCTGATCGACTCTCTCCAGGGGAGTTAGGTGCCACGTCGAGGTAGGCGGCGTTGCGCGAGATCAACGTGCGCATCGCCTCGAACATGACATCGAGCACCTTCACCGGATCCGCCTGGTCGGAGTGTGTCCCATCCGCTTCCCCGGCCACCCAGGCAAGTCCTTCACACGCGGACCAGACACTGGGCCACAGGTGGGCCCACTCCCAGATCTCGAACACTCGTGGACGCACCTTCACCACCGGCGGCATGCCGGCCAAGCCGATCCCGTCGAGGACGGGATCCTCCGGGCTGTTGCCGAGTCCGATCAGCAGGGACTGGAGCCGGTAGAAGCCCGCGAACTCACGGGCCTGTGCGGTCCCCGGGATGACCTCGGCGATCAGACCCAAGTCGGCAAGGGAGTCGAGGATGGCCGCTGCATCGGGCATGCCAACAAGGTCGGCGGCGTCGATGATGGCCTGCCGAGTCCAACGGACGGTGTCCACTCGAGCAGACGCGCTGAGCCCTCCCGGTACTCCGGCCGCCGATCCCGCCGCAACCGGCCACGATGATGGCGCCCCCGACCCGGACGGTCTGCCGGGCCCTGATTCGCGCGACGCGGACCGGACCCACCAGTTGGCCAACGAGCCGCAGACCGACGTCGAGCGAACTGGACACCAGGCGAAGGTGACCGGGCAAAAGCCCAAGGCGTCCAGGCGCGCCTACGCCGGGCTGATCTTCGTTCCGCCCATCGTGGCCGCGGGGGTCACGGTCGGCTTGTTCAGCCTGTTCGGACCTGAGTCGTTCGGGCAGCGGACATCTTCCGTCCCAGTCAGTGGAACAAGCTCGGTAACGATGACCACCTGCAGGTGCTGACCGGGTCACTTCTCGGCGGGATGGCCACGGTCGCCTCCACCCTGACCGCCGTCGGAGCGCGCAAGGTCGGCGATGCTACGGCGGACGCGGAGAATGTCCGGGATGCTCAGCTGTCCCCCGTCGAACTGAGAAGGGGTGGCCAGCAGGAGGTTCGGCTCGCGCCGCTGAAACTCGCTCAGCAGCTGGCCGAAGCCAGGCTGGCGCACGCCGCGGATGGGGTCAATCGCAAGAGGGCCTTACCCGAGCCCCGATCCGACCAAGGGGCCCACGACGAGGTCAACGATCCTTCGGAGACTCATCCCCCGGACAGCGGAGATCACCCGCCGCCGCGAGGTGGTGCGCGTCCCTTTCCGACCTACCGTGCGGGCGCGAACTGCACAGGCTTGCAGTTCCACCGGACCAGGGCCCGCCCACCGAGCACGACGGTCCCGCGTGGGTCGAGCACTGCCCGCCCACCTACATCCAGGATCTTTCGCCCGTTCCTCCGCCGTGCCCCTTGCAAAACCACCGCCTCTGGTGGATATCTGCCCTTCAACTCATGTCACACCGCTGGTGGAGCCGCCGCCCGACGGCCCCCCAGCCGACACCGCTCCGCCCGGATCCGTCGGGCCGAACGTGTCGTGGTTCGAGTTCACCGACAGGTGGGGTAATCACCATCTGATTGCGATCATCGAGTGGTTCTGCCCGGATGGCAGAACCATCCGGCTGCTGGTCTGGCTGAACTTCCCCGCGGGTTCCAGCATCCCCGTGGTCATCCTCGCCGATCTGGTCGGGAGAGCCCCGCCGCTGGCGATCCGCGAACACATCTCAGCCGTCGCCGACTCCATCCTGCTCTTGGTGGTCGAACAAGCCCCCGCCTCGATCCGAGCGCGATGCGCTGGCTGGTGCATTCCGGTCGGTTCTCCACACTCGACGGAACCCTGATTGAGACCTTCCACGAGGTGCTGCTCGAGTTTCAGGGCGAGGACCACCGGCTGAACGCCGTACGGCTGCTCGACGGGCTCGAGGTCGAGGAGATGGTTGCGGCGTTGAAGCTGCGCCCGGTGGAGGAGATCGTGGATCGCCTCGCTACAGGATGCGGAGTACTAGGTTCAGGTGGACAGCACCGATCCTGCGATGGGCCAGAGTTCAAGCTGAAGGGATCTCCATGGCATGGCAGATCAGTGGCATGACCGCATCCTGAAGCCAGCACCCCGACTGAGCAACGAGCGCCTTGCCGACATTCAGGCCCGCTCGGTGTCCGATTGCCCGAGGACTATATCGAGGTCGTACGTGTTCATCAGGGCGGCTCGCCGGAAGGGGGGTCGGTGATCCTGCCGGACGGGACCGGAACGCCATTCAACATGTTGCTGCATTTCGAGGACCAACCCGAGGGACTCGACGTACTGGGAATCGTCGAATGGTCGGAGCTCCTGCCCGACAAGGTGATTCCGTTCGCCGTCGATCCCGGCGGCAACTACTTCTGCTTCGACTACCGTGCGTCCGACACCGCCCCTCCAGTGGTTTTCTTGCCCCATGACGAGGTGAATGCCGAAACCCAACACGTGGCCGACAGTTTCACCGAGCTGATCGACTCCCTGCAGGACTAGTCCGTGGATAAGATCCGCAGAGCGACGAGCCCGCCGGCTTGAGAGGGACTCGACAACACCGACAGCAGCGCGACGAGAACGCGCTCCTCTGACAGGAAGACAAAGGATTCGACTGCAAGGTCGCCGTCATTCGGGGCGAAACGGGTCAAACGTTCTGTTGCCCAAGTCATTCCGCCATCGGCCGAGTACGCGAGGGAGGCTGCTTGGACGCCGCGGTCGTCACAGCTGGCCAAAGCTGCGACCTGTTCCCCGATCAGGCCCGGTGCATAGGACACGGTCGAGCCGCGTATGGACTCGTCCTGGCAGTCATCGAAGCTGAGTTCGGTCCGCGACACCACCGCGCCCTGTTCGAGCCGACCGGCGGAGGCGACCGAGCAGTCACACGCTCTGTTCTCACTCCACGTCATGGCGGCCGCGCCGCCAGGAAGGGCGACCTGGTCGGCGTCTGCCCAGTATTCGTCAGGCAGCGGTTGGACCGCCCAGCCCGAGGATCCTGGCGACAGCGACACTCGCTCGAGGCCAGTACGCAACACGAGCTCGCCGTCGATCAGCACGCTCGCCGGGGCACCGCGGTATCCGCGGCCGGGCAACGGGAGCCCGCCCATCGGCGACCAGGACCCACCGCCGCCGCTGCTCTCCCACGCCACCCTCAATGGGTTCAGGTAACAGCATCCGGGCTCGGCCTGCGTAGTATCGCCGCCGATCGCGATGAGCCGGCCGTCGAAGGCGACCAGCTCACCGATCAGTTGAGCACCGGCCACGCCATCGAACTCGGATGCGGCAAGTCGCTCGAACCCGGCAGCGGGGTCGCTGCTCGTCCAGAAAGCTGCGTCATAGGCCTCGGACAGGACATCGAAGGCCTGCTCGCGGTCCGCCGGTAGGTCGGTCACCAACTGGGTGGCACCGCCCAGGACCAGCCGGCCGTCGATGTCGGCAGCTGTCCAGACGAACGGCGCGGCACCGGGCGGTGCTGGCAGATCGGCCAGCTGCCAGGTTGCACCGAGGTCGTCGGACACCGCAACGGCCTGCTGCCCGAACGAGCGCACATCGCCTGTCATGTCGACCTTCGACGTGGAGCGGAACGCGACGAGCCAGTCACCGGCGACGACCAGTCCCGCCCCGGGTGAGAAATCGTGGTCCTGGTAGTCGAACCCGGCTATGGCGTCGGGAAGTGGCGTTTCAGATTCGTTCCAGCTCAGACCACCGTCATCGGAGCGAAACACGAGGCCGGCAGGGCGGCTGTCGCTGGAGGCAAGGGCGACCAGCGAGCCTTCGATCTCGACCATGCCGTCGACGACCAGCCGATCCTCGCTCACCGGCGACGCGGCGACGGTGAACAGGCCGTTGATGGTCGAGTCACCTCGCTCGCCCGATTGATCCGGGGGTCCATTTCCGCAGGCGGCGGCGACCAGGAGGACGGTGAGGCTGGTCAATGCGAACAAGGTCCGTGACGGCGGCGTCATAATCCGAAGCTAGAGACCGCAGCGTGAGGCCGGCGTGATCTCGGCCGCACGCCTCAGGCCGGTGCCGGGAAGGATGCAACATCCCCTCCGGGCAGCCCGACGTATAGCCGTCCATCCGGCAACGTCACCTGCCAGTTCTCGAACTCATCGCTCGGAGCGACCTCCAACTCGTGCCCATCATGGAACGCCAAACGCAGCAACCCTGATCGCGACGCCGCGGCGGTACGCACCCGTTGATGCAAGAGAGCCAGCACGCCGACGTGCTCGGTGACCACCTCCGGGTCGACCCGGACGCTCGAGCACTCGCATCGAAGCAGGAAAGGTGTCTCAATGACGATCTCCGCCCCGCCCTCGAGGCGCAGCCAGAATCGGTAGTCCACGCCGAGTTGCACGACAGTTTGCCCCTGAAGAAGGAAGTCCCATCCGTTCGAATCATCGACGGCCTCTTCCACCACCAGCCAGATCATGCCGCACCCTCCGTCACTGTTCCGTCATGTCGTGACTCTTCCGCTCGTGGGGTGACCACCGCCAAGATCAAATCGGTGCTGGACGTCACCGGGATGCCGGCCAACGAGTGAGCACTGAGAGGGCCAGCGTGGCGTCGTCTGACGGCAATGAACTCCCGACCGGAACCAGGCGGGACACCGTGCGGGATCGCCGAGCGTCCCCGTGGCGGTACCCGAGTTCGGCTGCGCTCACCTGCATGATCGCACCGCCGGGCTGGGACGCATAGC
>JACCUM010000222.1 GCA_013811805.1 Geodermatophilaceae bacterium
GTGGAGGTGATCGTCCAAGCGGGCATGTGGCCGGCTCCATTCGTGGCGGTCGTGACGGACAACCAGTGATGCTCCGCCAGCTCGATGTGGCCTACCAGGGCGTCCGGCTCCGCTGGGGATAACCGGCCCCGCCCTGTGGACACACGGAAACGCCCGGCCGACGTTCGGGGCCGGGCGCCGTGCCGCGATGCGGGTTACCGGGGCGGGTCGATGAGGTGCCGGTGCACCGTCGTCCATGCTTTGGTGATGGTGTGCCAGGCCGCCCGATCGCAGACCTCCCACACCAGCGGGCCGACCTGGATGCGTACGTGCGTCGGCTGGGCGACTCCGGGCCTGGCCGGCACGCTGACCACGGTGCAGGCTGGCTCGCCGCCGAGCCGGAAGATGACGCCGACCAGCGACACCCGTACCGGGAGGTGTAGTCGGCTGGTCCCCGCGACGTGAGGTAGCGCCGCGCAGACCGGCCGGGCTTGCCGCCACAGCTGCGCCACCCGCTCCGCGAGAGCGGCACTGCGGACGTAGATCAGCAGCTCCCCCATGCGCAGCACGGCTTCCTGCTCGGGGGTGCCCACGTGGAATGCGGTGATGTCGACGGGGATCTCCCCGGCGACGCGGACCACCGCCGAGGTGATCTCGCTCGCGTGCAGGCTCACCGGTTTGCCATCTCGTGGCTGCCGGCGGCCAGCAACGCCAGGCCAAGGCTGAAAGCCTGATCGGCGCTGAGGAGCGTTTCCGGGCCGTCGGTGTTGAGCACCACGCCCCCGGGATGTACGCACACCTCGGCGATCGGCGTGCCGTCGACTTCGCCGAAGGGGTCGAACAGCACGGCTCCAGGGATCTCTTGGTCCGGGTCGGGGAGGGTCACGGTCTGGGTGATCATGTTGGCTCATCTCCTGTTCGCGCGGAGCGGGGTACCACGCCCGCCTTGTGGCTTTATTTTACCAAAAAGATAGACAACGACAAGGGATTGAATCGCCGATCGGTGAGTGACCAGGTGGTCAAGTACTCGCCGCGACGATGGTCGGCGCACGCGCCGTGCGCGCATTTTGTGAGCATCGTGCGCCTTGGTCGGGGACGGGCGAGCAAGATGTAGAGCTAGGAGCCCTTCGGGCTCCTAGCTCTCTGCGCTGCGCCAGGAGACGCTGCGCCACGCCCGCCGTGTGCGGCGGTCGAGCGGCCCGAGGGCGGGCCGCCTGCACATCACACGGGTGGCGCGGACTGACCACTGACCGACGCCACCGGGTCATCAACGAACCGAGGCCCCTTGCTGCTGCTCATCGTGGAGTCCTTTCGCCTTCGCAATCGAGCGTGCTCGACGTCGCGTCAATCACCGGGTGGTTGTTGCCTGCCCAGCACAGGCCGGTATCGGCCCAGGGCTTCGGGGGTGTGAACTCGGGGTACGCCGCACCATGACCCTCGGTGTGCCATCCGCCCGGTCGGCGGACCCGCCGCAGAAAGAACGGGTCTTGCCCCTGCAGCACCACCACCTGGACGCCCGGGCCCGGCTCCGCGTCGCGTACCGGCCACCAGTGCGGCTCGTCGGGCGCGTCCAACGGCAGGTGGCAGCGACACACCGCCCCGGTCACGCTCCCGACCCGGCGGTCGTCCAAAGAGCGTCCGTCGTCGCAAGTGCTCCCGTACCGTTGGTCAGAACCACTTGCGCCGGTGGTTCTGTGAGGTGAGCTGCGCATCTGAGTTGGTTGCCACTCCGTGTCATCGGACGGTGGCTGTTAGACAATGACGCGGAGCTATTTGCTCGCAACGATGAGCAAATAGCCGGGATGGTCAGCGGAGGCAGTGTGTCCGAGGCGAGCAGCGAAGGAGACAGCCGTAGGCGCGGTCCTGGACGTCCGTCAGGCCCTCAGAATGGTTCGGCCTCGGCGCCACCCACCGCCGCTATGTCAGTCGCCACTTAGGCGGCCTGAATCCGGTCAGCTGGTCCTGAGTCCTCGACGGACTATCGATCGAGGCCGAGCTCGCCGGCTCGGACACCGTCGATCAGCGCACGCCACTCGTCGTACGTGAAGGCGAGGAT
>JACCUM010000240.1 GCA_013811805.1 Geodermatophilaceae bacterium
ATCTCGAGCACTCGCATGCCTGGGAGGCTACCCAGACGTCATGACCACCGGTTCCCGGCGTCGCCGCCTACCGTGCCGGCGCTCAAGCTTTGAGGGTTGGAGACCATTCTCGGCGGAGTACGCCGTACACGACGCTGTCGTAGGGCTGCCCGCGTACGACCCGGGCGTCACGGAAGCGCGCCTCTTCGGTCCAGCCGAGCTTCGAGCCGATCGCGCACATCGCGGTGTGCCCGGACCACGTCGCAAAGTCCAGCCGGGCAATATCGGTGCTGCTGAACAAGTAGTCGGTCCACAGCCGCACTGCTTCGGTGCCCCGCCCGCCCGACCAGGAGGCCGGGTCGTACAGGACGACACCGATGCGGCGCCAGTCGGTGGCCTCGGACTCGTAGTACCAGGTAACACAGCCCACCAGTACGTCGCTGTCTCGATCCGCGATCACCAGGCCGGTACGGGGTGTCGGCCAGTCGGCGGCGGTGATCCGGCGACGCAGTTGCGCACAGATCTCGTCGGCCTGCGCGTCCGTCGGCCGGGGGAAGTACGGGCCGTCCCAGGCATGCCACTCGTGGTGCGGTCGCAGCCACTCGCGGTACGGAGCGAGGTCATCGAGACGCCAGTCGCGCAGCCCGACAAGAGCGCCGGTCAAGCTGATGTCGCCGGTCATTGTTCAGATCGCTGTCGCCGGGACCGCGGGTCGGGACACGATAAGGGGCACCCTCCTAGTCTCGTCGTGGCGGCAACCATGTTCGCCGATCGTGCCGATGCGCCGGGATCGGCGAGAGAGGACGGCAATGGTGGCCGACCGGACCGTCTCGGAACTGTTCGACCCGTCGAGGTGGCGTGAGGTCGGTGACCCTGAACTGCGCGGCCCGACATTCACCGACATCACCTACCACCGGCACGTCCTGGACGGCGTCGACCAGCCGGTCGTACGGGTCGCGTTCGACCGCCCGGAGGTACGCAACGCCTTCCGGCCGGGGACGGTCGACGAGCTCTATCGCGCCCTCGAACACGCGCGGATAACCTCCGATGTCGGCTGCATCCTGCTCACCGGCAACGGCCCCTCGGCCCGCGATGGCGGCTGGGCCTTTTGTTCCGGGGGGGATCAGCGGATCCGCGGACGTACGGGATACCAGTACGCCAGCGGCGAGACCGCCGAGACGGTGGACCCGGCGAGGGCCGGGCGGCTGCACATCCTGGAGGTCCAGCGGCTGATCCGTTTCATGCCCAAGCTCGTGATCGCGGTCGTGCCCGGCTGGGCGGCGGGCGGCGGGCATTCGCTGCATGTCACGTGTGACATGACCCTGGCCAGCGAGGAGCACGCCCGGTTCAAGCAGACCGACGCCGATGTCGGGTCCTTCGACGGTGGGTTCGGCTCGGCCTATCTGGCCCGGCAGGTCGGGCAGAAGTTCGCCCGGGAGATCTTCGCGCTCGGCCGCACGTACACCGCGGCGGACATGCACCGGATGGGTGCCGTCAACGCCGTCGTCCCACATGTCGAGCTGGAGCGCACCGCCCTGCAGTGGGCCGCCGAGATCAACGCGAAGTCGCCGACGGCGCAGCGGATGCTGAAGTACGCCTTCAACATGATCGACGACGGTTTGATCGGTCAGCAGCTGTTCGCCGGCGAGTCGACGCGGCTGGCGTACATGACCGACGAGGCGGTCGAGGGTCGCGACGCCTTTCTCCAGAAGCGGGACCCGGACTTCGGCCCGTACCCCCGCTACTACTGACGCCGGCGGACCGCGGAAGTTGATCATCGGCGAACTGGGCATTTCTCGTAAAGTAACCCCACCTTTTGCCGATGATCAACTCGGATTCTGGCCTTACGGTGGCGGGATGAGCGATGAGACCGCGTCTGCAGCCGGCACCGCCCGGATCGGGGTCACCGGGCTGGCGGTGATGGGCCGCAACCTGGCCCGGAATCTCGCCCGGAACGGCTTCACGGTGGCCCTGCACAACCGGTCCTACGCCAAGACGAAGAGCCTGTTCGACGACCATGGGGACGAGGGCGAGTTCGTACCCAGCGAGAGCGTCGAGGACTTCGTGGCCTCGCTGGAGAAGCCCCGAACGATCATCGTCATGGTCAAGGCCGGTGACCCGACCGACGCGGTGATCGACGAGCTCACTCCGCTGCTCGAAGAAGGCGACGTCGTCATCGACTGTGGCAATGCGCAATTCAGCGACACTCGTCGTCGTGAGGCAGCGCTGCGCGAGCAGGGGCTGAACTTCGTCGGGGCCGGCGTCTCGGGCGGCGAGGAGGGCGCGCTGCTGGGGCCGAGCATCATGCCCGGCGGATCGGTGGAGGCCTACGAGCGGCTGGGTCCGGTGTTCGAGAAGATCGCAGCTCAGGTCGACGGCACGCCCTGCTGCATCCACATCGGCCCGGACGGCGCCGGGCACTTCGTGAAGATGGTGCACAACGGCATCGAGTACGCCGACATGCAGCTCATCGCCGAGGCATACGACCTGCTTCGCGAGGGCCTCGGTATCGAGCCCGCAGAGGTCGCCGACATCTTCCGGGAATGGAACGAGGGCGATCTCGAGTCCTTCCTGATCCAGATCACTGCAGATGTCCTGTCGCACAACGACTCCCGTACGGGTAAGGCGTTGGTGGACAGCATCGTCGACGAGGCCGAGCAGAAGGGCACCGGCCGGTGGACCGTACAAAGTGCCCTGGACCTCGGCGTACCGATCACCGGCATCGCCGAGGCGACCTTCGCCCGCTCGCTGTCCGGGCACCGTGAGCAACGGGCCGCGGCGCGGGAAGCCTTCGGCGGAGGTACGGGCAATGCCTGGGCGGCTGACGACCGGGATGCCTTCATCGAGGACGTGAGCCGGGCGCTG
Source organism: Geodermatophilaceae bacterium (assembly GCA_013811805.1). Classification (GTDB taxonomy): domain Bacteria; phylum Actinomycetota; class Actinomycetes; order Mycobacteriales; family Geodermatophilaceae; genus JACCQS01. The sequence continues at coordinate 2,845 of JACCUM010000240.1, forward strand.
TACGCGTCGAAGGTCGTCGCCTACGCCCAGGGCTTCGATCACATCCAGGCCGGCAGCGAGGCCTTTGACTGGAACATCGACCGCGGCGGCGTGGCCACCATCTGGCGGGGCGGCTGCATCATCCGGGCACGGTTCCTCGACCGGATCAAGGAGGCCTACGACGCGGACCCGGACCTGACCAGCCTGCTCGTCGCGCCGTACTTCGCCGCGGCGGTCTCCGACGGCGTGGACAGCTGGCGACGGGTGGTCGCTGATGCCGTACGGGCTGGTGTGCCGACTCCCGCCTTCTCCTCGTCGTTGGCCTACTTCGACGGGCTGCGCCGGGGCCGGCTTCCGGCGGCGCTGATCCAGGGTCTGCGGGACAACTTCGGCGCGCACACCTACCGCCGGGTCGACGACGACGGCGCCTTCCACACCGGCTGGGCCACCGACGACCGGCTGGAATCCCCCGCCTGAAGCGTTATTTTGCGCTTCCAGATTGGAGTCAAGGACCCCTTGTGCCAATAGGTTTGGCACAAGGGGTCCTTGAGTCCGTGGCTGGCGCGGCGAAACAGCCCTCATCGGTGGTGGCGCGATGCTCCAGATAGACCGGCGTGACAGCGGGGTCGTCGTGCTGCGCCTGGCGCACGGCAAGGTGAACGCCCTCGATGTCGAGCTGCTCGAGGCGATCATCGTCGCCTTCGGCGAAGTGGGCGACGCCCCGGCCGTGGTCCTGACCGGCGAGGGGTCGAGCTTCAGCGCCGGCGTCGACCTGCGCCGGATTGCCGGTGCGAGTGACGCCGCCGAGATCACGGAGTTCCTCGACGCCCTGTCCCGGGCTCTACTGACCGTGTTCGCTCATCCCAAGCCGGTGGTCGCAGCCGTCAACGGGCACGCGATCGCGGGTGGTTGTGTGCTGGCGCTCGCCGCGGACGCCCGGCTGATGTCCGGCGGTTCGATGGGACTGTCCGAGCTGAAAGTCGGGGTGGCCTTCCATACGCTGGCTCTGGAGATCGTGCGGCACGCCGCTGGGCCAAGCACCCAGTCGTTGCTGCTGTCCGGCCGGCTGCTGCAGCCCACGGAAGCGATGGAGGCCGGGCTCGTCGACCGGGTCGTGGAGTCGGAGGATCTACTGGATGCCGGGATCGCCGAAGCCAACCGGCTGGCGCGGATCCCAGCGATGACATACGAAATCACCAAACGGCAACTGCATGCACCCGCGATGGCCGCGATCGCCCGAGAGTATGAGATCTACGATGCGGCCGCGAGTCAGACCTGGACCTCCGACACAGGGCGCGCCGCAATCTCTGCCTTTGTGGCACAACTCAGCCAACCCCGGAGTTGACATGGACGAATCCCGCAACGTGCTCGGCGGTCCGCTCCAGGAGTGTTCCGGCGACCCGGTCACCGGATTCTATCGGGACGGGTGCTGCAACACCGATCCCGCTGACGTCGGCAGCCACACCGTCTGCGCGGTGCTGTCAGAGGAGTTCCTCGCCCACCAGAAATCGGTCGGCAACGACTTGTCCACGCCGCGACCGGAGTACGGGTTCGCCGGTCTCCAGCCCGGCGACCGGTGGTGCGTCTGCGCGTCCCGGTGGCGGCAGGCGTACGAAGCCGGCGCGGCGTCCCCCGTGGTCCTGGCTGCCACGCATGTCCGGGCTCTCGAGCTGATCTCGCTCGCGGCCCTGCGCCAGCACGCGGCCGATATCCCTACCGATGCCAGCGGGCTGCTATAGCGTTTCCTCCGATCCCAATTGGAGGAGTCATGAGCAGTACCGCCCTGATATGGACGATCGTCGTGGTCGTGATCGTGCTGGCCCTGGTGCTGGTAGCCGTCAGGATCGGCGCCAGCAAGAAGAACGAAAGTCGCCGAGCGGAAGCCGATGACATGCGGCAGCGTGCGGCCGCCGACGATCGGACCATTCAGACGCACAAGGCTGAAGCGGCTGAGCAGGAGGCGCTCGCCCGCGGGGCTCGCGCGGAGTCCGACCGCAAGGCTGCCACAGCCGACAAGCTGGAGATGCAGGCCCAGGAGTTCGCTGAGCGGGCCTCCGGCAAACAAACCGAGCAGCGTGAACGGCTCCGCGCGGCCGACGATCTCGACCCGGACGTCCCAGAGCAGGGACGCCACGATGATTCCTCCGACGGCGCCGTCGATCGCCCCGGCCCTGACACCGTCGCTGGCGACCATCGGCGCGACGGCGCTGGCGACCCCAACAGGGTCGACGACCCACGCGACGGGACCGACACCCACCGGCACTGAGTTCTCGTTCGGGCCGACAGCCGGCCTACCTCGGGAAGTGCGCGGGCCGCGGGGGATCAGCCCTCGGCTGAGTTCCCAGCGGTACGACGAGGCCCTCGGCGGCGAGCAGGATCTCGCCGCCGAACTCCGCTGCCGCCTCGGCCCGGGACTGCTCACGATCGTTGCCTGGCCAGAAGTGCGTCAGCATCAGTCGGTGGGCGCCTGCCGCTGTGGCGGCGCGGCCGGCCTCGCGGGCGCTCAGAAGCAGTGGCTTGGCCGTCGGACTGGGCGGTGTATCAGGCTGCTGATCGCGCGACGTCGCCTCGACGATGTAGAGGTCCGCGTCGCGTCCGAGATCGGCCAACGTCGGATCGAGTCCGGTGTCACCGGTATAGGCAAGGGTGAAGTCCGCGCAGGACAGTCGTACGCCGACGTTGGGTACGAAGTGCGGCAGTGCCCAGGTCTCCAGGTGAAGCGGTCCGAGTGCGATTCTCCCGCTCGGTGTTTCGCGCCAATCGAAGACTTGTCGTACGGCCTCGGCGTCGCCTTCCTCCAGAGTTGCCAGTCGCTCGAGCACCCCCGGCGGTGAGTACAGCGGAATCGATGGTGCCCCACGGCGCCCGAACCAGCGAGCGCGGAACAGGCCGTGCAGATCGATCATGTGGTCCGGATGTCGATGGGTGATGACCACGGCATCGATCCCGTCCCCCACCACGGAACCGAGCAGCTCCAACAGCCGGGGCAAAGTCCCGTACCCGAGGTCGAGGACAACGCGAAAGCCCTTCTCTTCCAGCAGAAATCCGCTGCATGCGCGGCCAGGCTCGGGCCAGGCGCCGCAGCTGCCCAGGACCACCAGTCGACCACTCACCGCTACTGCCTTCTCATCTTGATGCTTGATGCACTGGCGGTGCTGCACTCCGACGTCGCAACGTTGATCAACGGCTAGCTTGGAATCGACCCAAGATCGGCGACCGGCGCGTTTCCGACCCGCTCGCGCAGCCCGGCGAACAGCAGCGCGACGGTCACCCAGTCGAACAGCCCGCCGAGAAACATCAGCGGTGAACGCTCCCGCGCTCTTCGCATCCGCAGGCGCAGATGCAACCGGGTATGCACGTCGTCAACCGGGCTGAGCACCAGCGCCCAGGAGAGGGCGAGCACATCGTCGGGCAACGGATCGGTGCGGTCCGGCCAGGTCCAGTTCCGCGACTTCTGTCGCAAGGAGAGATAGACCAGTGCGTGCTCCACCTCGACGACTGCCACCTCGAACTGCGGGTCGCCCGGTCCCCAGTCCGGCACCCGCTCGCCGACCTGCACGTTCAACAGCGAGGGCTCGATCGTACGAAGTCCGCGGCGACCGGGTGGAATGCCCAACTCCACCCATCGTGGGAAATACCAGCCCGCCCGCTGCTTTCCGAGCTGGACCAGCCATGGCCACAGGACGGGGACCGGAGTCAAAATCGTCGCCGCCCGGTCGATGACGTGTCCGGCACCTGCGACCAGGTCATCACCCGGTAGGACGCGAGCGATCTCCGCATCGGTCACCCCTGAGCGAGCGGCGAGCCGAGTCAACGCGGACGCCACGCCACCGACAGCGCCAACAACCAGTGCGGTCCCGAACAGTCGCCGCCTGATGCCCATCGCCTGCCAATCCTGCCACCGACCCGGACCTACGATTCAGCGCGGTTCTCGCGATAATTGCGCATCTCGCGCAGGCATCCGATGCTCATGAGCGGCCTGGGCGCAATTTCAGCACACCTGCAGCGCTCAGGATCTTGGAAACCGAGGATCGCGACAGCTGCACGTCCCCGCGGGCGAGAACAATGTGAGACATGTGGTGGCAGTCGCTGGTGGCGGTGCTCGGCGGCCTGCTGCTGGTGTGGATAGTTCTGCTCGGTCTGTTGTGGCTCACCCAGCGCAACCACCCGGGTGCAACCGGCATCAGCGAGGCGCTGCGTCTGTTGCCGGACGTGGTCCGGTTGCTGCGCCGGCTCGCCGCCGATCCAGCGCTGCCCCGCGGCGTTCGGGTCCGGTTGTGGTTGCTGCTGGCCTACCTCCTGCTTCCCATCGACCTCATCCCGGACTTCATCCCGGTCATCGGGTACGCCGATGACGCCATTGTTGTTGCGCTGGCCCTGCGCTCGGTGACCCGGCTGGCCGGACCCGAATCACTGACGCGGCACTGGCCGGGCTCGGCGGAGGGACTGGTGGCCGTACGCCGCTTGGCGGGCCTCGACGGTCGAGACGCGAGTTGATCATCGGAACTGCGGGGGGTTATCGACGGGAAACAATCGATAACCCAGCTCAGTTCCGATGATCAACAGTGCGTCTGTGGGGTGCGAACGTGTGCATCCGGTCAGAAGAACTGCAACGGGTACACCTCGAACGAGGTCGCCAACTTCACCCCGATTTGGGCACCGGCCATCCGGGCGAACCCCTCCAGCATCTCTTCCGGGTCCGGCGCGTTGTCACCGAACGCCTCCAGATAGGCCCGATGCGCCTTGAGCGACTCCACGCCCACGTCGAAGTACTCGCCGATGTCGACCGCATGGGTGGCCTGCGGGGATCCTCCGGCAGCGACCAGCCGTACGCCGTTCCACGGCTCCAGACCCTCCGAAAGAAGATCGCGGAAGACCCAGCGGTTGCCGGCATCCCGGGCCGCGTCGAGAGTCGCCTGCCCGGTGACGATGTGGTCGGCCATGTTCAAGGCACCAGGTCCGAAGGTGTCCCGGAAATTGCCGGTGATCACCACCTCCGGGCGGTGCCGACGAATCACGGCCGCGATCGCCCGGCGCAGCGGCAGGCCGTACTCCAGCACTCCGTCCGGGAAGCCGAGGAACTCGAGTTCGCTCACCCCGACCGCGGCGCAGGCGGCCCGCTGTTCCTCCTTGCGCACCGGCCCGGCCTGCTCGGGGTCGAGACCGTCGATTCCCGCCTCGCCGCTGGTCACCAGGCAGTACGCGACGCTCTTGCCCTGCGCGGTCCACCGGGCTACCGCCGAGGACGTCCCGTACTCCATGTCATCGGGATGCGCGACGACAGCGAGTGCCCGCTCCCAGTCCTCGGGGAAGGGCTCCAACTGCGGCGGCGATTCCGGGTTTGTGGTCATAGTGGGCAAGTCTGGCCCAGGATCGGGTCAGGCGGGAGCCGGGTG
>JACCUM010000254.1 GCA_013811805.1 Geodermatophilaceae bacterium
GACGGCTGACCGACGAGCGCGCAGCCGACGTCCTCGAGGCGATGGATCCCGACGACGCCGCTGACCTGCTCGGTGAGTTGCCCGCCTCCGAGCAGCAGCGCCTGCTCGCCCTGATGCTGCCCAATGAAGCCGAACCGGTACGCCAACTGCTGGCCTACTCTGAGGACACCGCCGGTGGAATCATGACCAGCGAGCCGGTCATCCTGGCACCGGATTCCACCGTGGCCGAGGCGCTGGCCAGGTTGCGCAACCCAGAACTGACCCCGGCCCTGGCGACCCAGGTGTACGTGTGCCGGCCGCCGTCGGCCACACCCACCGGGCGCTTCCTGGGCATGGCCCATATCCAGCGGCTACTGCGGGAGCCACCGTCGACGCTGGTCAGCGGAGTAGTCGACGACAACGTCGACCCGATCACACCGCAGGCGCCGCTGACCCAGGTGACGCGCTACCTGGCGCGATACAACCTGGTTGCAGCTCCGGTCGTCGACGAGCAGAACCGATTGGTCGGCGCGGTGTCGGTCGATGACGTCCTGGACCATCTGTTGCCCGAGGGCTGGAGGGAGCAGAGCACCGATGGCTGAGAAAAGCGGACGCCGGCTCGATCAGCCGCGCGGCAAGGGCTTGGCCGCCCCCAAGATCGACGCGGACGCCTTCGGTCGCTTCTCCGAAGGAATCGCACGGTTCCTCGGAACCGGCCGCTTCCTTTTCTTTCAGACCCTGCTGGTAATCATCTGGATCACGTTGAACGTCTTTGCCGTGAGCCTGCAATGGGACAAATACCCCTTCATCCTGCTCAACCTCGCCTTTTCGACCCAGGCCGCGTACGCCGCACCGCTGATCCTGCTGGCCCAGAACCGACAGGCCGACCGGGACCGGGTGCAGGCCGAGGAGGACCGCAGCCGGGCCGTCACCGAACAGGCCGAGACCGAATATCTCGCAAGGGAACTGGCGGCGTTGCGGGCAAGCATCGGTGAACTCGCCACCCGTGACTTCATCCGCTCCGAACTGGCCAGGCTCGGCGGAGACGAGCCGGACGGATCCGACGACGGTCGCAGGCGCGGCGGCCGTACCCAGCCACGATCGATCAACTGACCGGGCCTGCCCCAGCCGCCAGCACCTGCTCGATCCACCGCGCCACCTGGAACGCACGCCGGTTGTCGGCCGCGATCACCTGCAGGCCCACCGGCAGCCCACCACCGGTCGGGAGCGGAATGCTGATCGCCGCGTGGCCGGTCAAACTCGCAGGGCGGGTGTTGCGCAGCAAGAGGTCACGGATCTGGATTTCGTCCTCGTGCAGGCCGGGCGCCACGATGGGCACCGTCGGCAGAACAACCGCATCGCAGCTGGCAAGGCTCGCGGAAGCCTCGTCCCTGGCTATGACGGCGTGGGCCCGAGACCAGATATAGCGCCAGCCCGGTATCTGCATCGCGGCCCACAACTTGTCTCGTACGTCGGGCTGGTAGAGGCTGGCCTGGGTGGCGAACAGCTCGGCGTGCGCCGCGGCTGCCTCCGGGCCCTGCGTGTCGGTGACGGCGTCGATCATTGCGCCCCAGTCAGGCAGTTGTACGTCGAACATGGGTGCGCCGGCCCGGAAGACGGCGCTGAGCGCAGCGTCGAAGGCCTGCCAGACTTCCGGGGCACAATCCAGAGCTTCGGCGTTCGCCACGACCCCCACCGTGGGGAATGGGCTGGAGCCCTGTGCGTCGGCCCGGGTGCCGAGACCGGCGAGGACCCCTACGGCGTAGTCGGCGTCTGCTACCGATCTGGTGATGACGCCGACCTGGTCCAGACTTGTCGACAGGGGAAAGACGCCGTCCAGCGGGAGCGTGCCGCGCGCCGGTTTCACGCCGACGACGCCGCACAGCGCGGCCGGCAGACGGATCGAGCCGGAGGTGTCGGTCCCCAGCGCCAGGCTGACGACTCCAGCCGCGACAGCGGCGGCCGACCCGGAGCTGGAGCCGCCCGCAATCCGTGACGGATCCGCCGGGTTGTGGCACGGCCCTGCTCGGTTCGAGGTGCCCGTGCAGCCATAGGCGAACTCATGGCTGTGCGCGAGGCCGATCACGATCGCGCCCTCGGCACCGGCGCGACGGACCACCTCGGCGTCGCGTTGGCCGATCCGGTCGGCGAAGAGTGTCGAACCACAGCGGAACGGCAGGCCAGCCACCTCGATGACCTCTTTGACCAGGATCGGGATGCCAGCCAGCGCACCTCGGCGATCGCGCGCCACCAGGCGCGCCGAGTCGAGAGCCGCCTCGGCGTCGAGATACACCACTGCGTTGAGGCCGGCCGCCCGCTCGGCACGAGTCAGCGCCTGCTCGACCAGCGCGACCGGATCCAGTTCGCCGGCACGCACACGCGCCGCGACCGATTCGATCGATTCAGCAGTCGACATGGTGGCTCAACCTGCCACGACGTACCCCAGGGCGCCGACCCCACCGGCCACCACGAGGACGACGATGAACGACGCCCGTAGGGCCAGGGCAATCGCCGCCGCGGCGAGTGCGGCCAGTCGGAAGTCCACGACCAGCGCACCCTCGGTGGTGGCGACGTTGACGGCGACCAGCGCCGCGAGCAACGCGGCCGGGATCAACTCGACGGCGCGTCGGACCAGCGGTCGATGCAGCACCTGCGGTGGTACGGACAGGCCGGCCAGCTTGAGCAGGTAGCTACCCACCGCGGCGCCGACCACGACGAGCCACACCGTGGACGCGCTCACTTCGGACCCTGCGCCGAGGCGTGCGGGTCTCCGGAGGCACCCTCAGGCGGAGCAACTCGGATGGCGAGCAGCACTGCCAGTGCCGCAACGATGATCTGCAGTCCTGGGGCCAGCACCGGGGTCAGGCCCAGCGCGATACCCGCGCCGCCGACTGTCACGATGCGCTGCTCGCGCAGCAGATCCGCACCACGAACCAGCCTAGGCCACAGCAGTGCCAGAAAGGCCGCCGGAACGACCGAATCCAAGGCTGCCTGCAAGACCGGCCCGAACGACTGCGCGCCCACGGCACCGGCAACCGTCGTGAGATTCCAGAACAGGAACAAGGTGCACCCGCTGGACAGGAACGCGAGCCGGGCCAGCTGCGTACCGTTCTCCCGTACGGTCAGGGCGGTGGTCTCATCGATGACCCAATGCGCTGCGGCGACCCGCCGCCACCCGCGATAGGACAGCAACTCGGCAAGCCGCACGCCGTAGATGGTGTTGCGCGTTCCCAACAGCAGGGCGCTGCCCACCGCAGCGAACGGACCTCCGCCAGCGGCCAGGACGCCGACCAGCGCGAACTGCGAGGCACCGGTGAACATCAGCAGGCTGAGGACACTGGCCTGCCACACCGACAGTCCGGCCGCCGTCGCCGTCGCTCCGAAGGCGACGCCGTACAAACCGACTGCCGCACCCAGACCGATCCCGTCCCGTACGACCCTGTCCCGTTCACTTGTCGGCCGTCTCGAGACGCGCTCCGCGCGTATCCGCCGAAGCCACTCCGTGACGGCATCTGGGCCGCCCCGACTCACTGCGCGAGGTCGACGTCGTCGAGGGTGGCCGGGGCGTTCAACCGCATCGGCCCGTCGCACAGCCGGTCCAACAGCGCACGCAGCGCGTCGAGTTCGGCTTCGGAGAACTTGCTGGTCATGTGCTCGGCCACTCCGCGCAAATGCGTCGGAGCGGCATTGCGCAGACGGGACAGGCCGGACGGCTGGAGTACGGCGTACATGCCGCGGCCGTCCTCGCTGGCCGCCTCTCGAGTGACCAGGCCCTCGCGTTGCAACCGGTCGACCAGCCGGGACAGCCCGGATCGGGACAGCAGCACCGCACTGGCCAACTCGGTCATCCGCAATCGACGTCCGGGTGCGTCGACCAACTGGACCAGGACGTCGTAGGAGGCCAGCGGTAGATCATGATCTTCCAGTAGCTCGGCTTCCAGCCGCCGGGTGACCACGGCATGGGCGCGCAGAAAGACCCGCCAGGAGGCCAGGGCGGTCGGGTCCGGACGGGTCGGTACCGCTGAGCGCAACTCGGCGCCGTCGTGCATGCGGCAACCCTATCGCCGAGCGCCGCCGGACCATCATGCGTTGGCAGCCTACGATTGACAGCGCCCGTTCCCTGCTTCCGAGGAGCCGATTTCCGATGACCAGCCAGCCCGATCTCGCCAGGATCGAGGCTGCCCTGTCGACCGTCGACGACCCGGAGATCGGCAAGCCACTGACCGATCTCGGCATGATCAAGGGCATCCGGAGGGGGTTCAACGGCGACCCCGGGGCGGTGCTCGTGCAGATCTGGCTGACCGTCGCCGGCTGCCCCATGAAGCAGACGATCACCGACCGGGTGACCAACGCGGTGACCACCGTGCCCGCTGTCAGCTCGGTCGTCGTCGAACTCGACGTGATGTCCGACGAGCAACGTCAGGAGTTACGGAAGAAGGTGCGGGGCACCGACGCCCCCGAGCCGGAGATCCCGTTCGCCAAGCCGGGTTCGCTGACCCGGGTGTACGCCGTGGCCTCCGGCAAGGGAGGCGTGGGCAAGTCCAGCATCACGGTGAATCTGGCCGCAGCGCTGTCCGCCCGGGGACTGTCTGTCGGCGTGGTCGATGCCGACATCTACGGTCATTCCATTCCCCGGATGCTCGGCGTCGAGGGCCGACCGACCCAGGTCGAAGAAATGATCATGCCGCCCCAGTCGTACGGGATCCGGGTCATCTCGATCGGCATGTTCACCAAGGGAAACACCCCGGTGATCTGGCGGGGTCCGATGTTGCATCGCGCCTTGCAGCAGTTCCTGGCCGACGTGCACTGGGGCGACCTCGACGTTCTTCTGCTAGATCTCCCACCGGGGACCGGGGATGTTGCCATCTCGGTGGCCCAACTCGTCCCGAGTGCGGAGATCCTGGTCGTGACCACCCCCCAACAGGCGGCGGCCGAGGTGGCCGAACGGGCCGGCGCGATCGCGACTCAAACGCATCAACAGGTCGTCGGCGTCGTAGAGAACATGTCCTGGCTGGACCTGCCCGACGGCAGCCGATTGGACTTGTTCGGAAGCGGCGGAGGTCAGCAGGTGGCCGACAAACTCAGCCAGTTGCTCGGGGTGCCCGTACCGCTGCTCGGTCAGATCCCGCTCGACCCGGCGTTGCGTGAATCGGGTGACTCAGGCATCCCGCTCGTGCTCAGCCAGCCCGATTCCGCGGCAGCCAAGGCGTTGCGCTCGGTCGCGGACTCCCTCGGCACCCGAGCACGCGGACTGTCCGGGCGGGCGTTGGGGCTGACCCCGGTACGCCGCTAGAGCCCGATAAGGGCGGTTGGGTAGCGAACCGGCATGTTCCTGGCGCGCCGGCTCTGGGGATCAGGTTGCCTCGGCGTCGAAGGGTGGTTCCACCCGGTTGCTCCAGGATTCGCTACCTGCAGCGGACGTCGCGGCAGCGGCGCTCGTCTGAACCCGGTCGGTTGATGTACGGGATCCTGAGCTGCCCGATCGCCGGTGGATCGTCGGTCCCGCATCCTCTTCCAGGAGGTGCTTGCGGATGAAGGTCTTCGGGTTCAGTGAACGAAGGTCTACATCTCGCAGGTGGTCGAACTCGGGGCCGAGCTGTTCGTGGATCTGGCCGCGGGCGCCGGTGACGGTCTGGCGCAGGCGCTTGAGCGCACCGGCGGCATCCCGAGCCAGGCCGGGCAGTCGATCGGGACCGAAGATGAACAGGGCGCCCAACAGCAACACCATGATCTCGCCCAACCCGATCGAGTCGAACACCTCAAGCCTGCCCTTCGCCTTTCCTCCGAGCCCGGCCATCGCGGCCTTGGCTCACCAGCGAATGTATCCCTTGCTCCTACGGCTCGGTCTCGGCCGTCGTGCCGCGCTGCGTCCGTCAGGCTTGGCCGAGG
>JACCUM010000268.1 GCA_013811805.1 Geodermatophilaceae bacterium
TCCCCTCGGGTCAGGAGCTGGCCGAACGGTTCGGCGCCAGTCTGCTGTCCGCGCACCCAACTCTGTCGAACGATGCCAGACAAGGTGCGCCCGGCGTACGGGGTGAGCGCATGCCGGTGCTGGAGCCGCGCCGGGTCGACCACGAACGTCTCGTCCGGAGCGAACACGGCGAAGTCCGCGTCGTACCCCAGCGCAATCCGGCCCTTGCGGGTCAGACCGGCCAGCGCGGCGGGGCCCTCGGCCATCCAGCCGACCACATCGACCAGACTGGCGCCGCGCTGTCGGGCACCGCTCCACACTGCTGGTAGGGCAAGTTGCAACGAGCTGATCCCGCCCCAAGCTGCACCAAAATCGCCGGTGTCCAGCCGTTTCAGCGCCGGCGTCGACGGCGAGTGGTCGGACACGATGCAGTCGATGTCGCCCGCGCCCAGGCCGTTCCAGAGCCGGTCGCGGTTCTCGCCCTCTCGGATCGGCGGGCAGCACTTGTACTGGGTGGCACCGTCAGGGATCTCCTCGGCAGAGAAGGTCAGGTAGTGCGGACACGTCTCGACGCTGATCCGTACGCCCTCCGTACGGGCCAGACGCAGCATGGTTAGCGCATCGGCATCGGCCAGGTGCAGGACATGCGCCCGACCGCGAGTCTCCCGGGCGCCGGCGATGACCGCCGCGATCGCGGTCTGCTCCGCGCCGCGCGGACGGGAGGCGAGGAAGTCCGCGTATCGCGGCCCGTACGGGTCCGGCGCGGTCTCGATGCTGTGCGCATCCTCGGCGTGCACGATCAGCAGGCCGTCGAAGTCGGCGAGTTCGGCCAGTGCAGCCCGCATTCCGGTGTTGTCGAGGGCCGGGAATTCATCGACGCCGGAGTGCAGTAGGAAGCACTTGAAGCCGAAGACCCCTGCCTCGTGCAGTGGGCGGAGTCGACCCAGGTTGGCGGGTACGGCACCCCCCCAGAATCCGACGTCGACATGGCACTGCCCTTGCGCCGCAGCTCGCTTCGCGGACAGTGCCTCGGCGTCGATGGTCGGCGGGATGCTGTTGAGCGGCATGTCGATGATCGTGGTGATCCCGCCGGCAGCTGCGGCCCTGGTCGCCGTCGCGAAGCCCTCCCACTCCGTACGGCCAGGCTCGTTGACGTGCACGTGGCTGTCGACGAGACCTGGCAACAGCACGACGTCATCGCCCAGCTCGACGACCCGAGCGGCGGTCAGCTTGTCGCCATAGGCGGTGATGGCGACGATCCGGCCCCCGCGTGTGCCGACGCACGCACCCACCTTCCTGCCGGCAACGACGGCCGCCGGGGCGCGGACGACGAGATCGAGATCGGCAGGCACGGGACTGACCCTCCCATCCGCCGGTCGGGCTCCGCGCCGGATGGCCGCTGCTGCTCGGAGTGATCTTCGCCGGAGCCGGCTACCTCGGAACTCGCCGAGTCGTCCGGTGAGACGCTGATCGTCGGCTCCCTCGGATCTCAGTGGTTGCCGCCAGCTTCCAAGGCGACCACGCCGAGAACGACCAGCACCAGGCCACCGACTTGAGTCACCGACAGGCCTTCGTCGAACAACGGGATGCTCAGCACAGCTACGGCGGCGACGCCGACGGCCGCCCAGATCCCGTAGGCAACGCCCAGCGGCACGCCGCGCGTCAGGGTCATCGAGAGCAACACGAAGGCGGCCACGTAGCCCACCACGACGACGGCGGTATATCCGAGTTTCGAGAAGCCTTCAGATGCGCGAAGGCTCAATGTCGCAATCACCTCGCTGGCGATCGCGCCGGCCAGGAATAGGTAGCCCATAGCGGTTCTCCTTGACGTCGTGGCAGGCAACGGCCGAAGTATTGCGTGTACCCGCGCGGCTTCAGTCGCGGCCGCTGATCTGCTGTACAGCCCAGCCGTTCCCGTCCGGATCGCTGAAGTAGCAGAAGCCGACGTTGTTCAGCTCGTCACCATCGCGGTACGGGCGTGGGCCGGTCTCGGCGAACACCTGGATATCGCTCACGTCGACTCCCCGTTCGGCGAGTTGGGCGTGGGCTGCCGTGATGTCGGCGACGACCAGCTGCAATCCCTGGACCGAGCCGGGCGGCATCTCCACGACCCCCTTGCCGACGACGATCGAGCAGCCCGATCCCGGGGGAGTCAACTGGACGACGCGCAGCTGTTCACTGATTGTTGTGTCGTGGTCCACGGCGAACCCGAGCTGTTCGGCGTAGAAGTCCTTGGCGCGATCCACGTCCGCGACCGGGACCACCACCACTTCGAGTGTCCAATTCATGGCGCGTGCCTCTCTCTCTTTCCTCCGTCGTGCAGCGCTGATGTCGATCAGTCGGAGCCAATGATCAGATCTCTACACCGCACATCTTTGCGGGCAGACGTGATCGTTGCGGTGGACTCGTGCGCGGCATGCCGGCTAAGCCGTCAGAGCCAGGACGAAGGGAAGTACGGCGCTGGCCCCGGCTCGACGCAGTTCCCGGCCGGCCACGGTCATGGTCCACCGCGAGTCCGCGAGGTCGTCAACCAGCAGGATGGGCTGATCGCCGTGCTCGGAGAGCCGGGCCGCAAGCTCCGGCCCCACGGCGAAGCGTTCCCACACGGCGGCCAGCCGGAACGCGCTGTTGCCGCCGGGCGCTCCGGTCGGTCCACCGTTGACTAGATCCAGCTCGCCGAGATACGGCAGCCGGCCCAACTGGCCCAGACCCCGCCCGAGGCCACTGACCAGCTGGGGCCGCCGCCGGGAAGGTATGGCCACGATCGCACCCGGCCGGCGGTCCCAGTCCCAGGCGCCGAGCACCTGCGCACAGGCACGTAGGAGCGCTTCGACGGGTGGCCCGTCCGAGGACCGGCCGGACGGGGGTGCGGAGACCGAAGCCTTCGCCTGCTTGGAGCCGCGGAGACGGCCCAGGTCGTCGGCGGCGTCCGGGTCGTCCTCGATACCAGGTGGTTCCTGATCGAGCATTCCGGGCGTCGCTTCGTGTCCCAGTCCGTCATCGCCGAGCAGGGCGCGCAGTCGCTGGCCCCAACCGAGATCGGTGAGCCGGGCAACAGCGCGGCCGGTCAACACGTGGTCGTCGGCGGCGATGTTGCCTCGTACTCCGACCCCGAGCCGGTCCACGCCGGTCGGCCACTGGGCGCGGGCGGCCAGTTCGACGCCTGGGCGGTCGAGGCGGGCGGCAGCCGCATCAGCGGCCTGGACCGGGATGTCGGTCGGATACCACGGGCCGGCGCACACGTCACATCGGCCGCACGCGGTTGCGGTCGGGTCGTCCAGTGACTGCTGCAGGAACGCCATCCGGCAGGTGGTTGACGGCGATTCAGCAGGTCGGGCGTAGGCGATCATTGCCTTCTGCTCGGCCTCGCGGGTCTGGGCGACTCGCTCGTACCGGTCCGCGTCGTAGGCCCACTCCTGTCCCGTTGCGCGCCAGCCGCCAGAGACCCGCTCCACGGCTCCGTCCACGGCGAGCACCTTGAGGAGCAGCTCGAGTCGCGTCCGCCGTACGTTGGCAACAGTCTCCAGCCGGGGTGTGGACCACGGTTTCTCGGCATCGCGCAGCGCCTTCAGCACTGCCGCGGCATCGTCGGGTCGAGGCATCGACGAGGTCGCGAACCATTGCCAGATGGCCAAATCCTCCGGCCCGGGCAGAAGCAGTACGTCGGCGCGCTCCACGGCCCGCCCGGCCCGCCCCACCTGCTGGTAGTAGCTGACCGGCGACGACGGCGCTCCCAGGTGCACGACGAAGCCGAGGTCGGGTTTGTCGAAGCCCATGCCCAAGGCAGATGTGGCGACCAACGCCTTGACCTCGTTGGCTCGCAATGCCTCTTCGGCGGCGCGACGTTCGGCGTCATCCAGGCGGCCGGTGTAGGCGCGTACGTCATGACCGGCCTCGCGGAGCAGCGCCGCAGTCTCCTCAGCGGCGGCGACGGTGAGTGTGTAGACGATTCCGCTGCCGGGTAGTGCGGCGAGATGTGCCGAGAGCCATCCCAGCCGCGCCCGGTCGGTGGGCAGGCGCAGGACGCCCAGTCGCAGCGATTCCCGGGCCAACGGGCCGCGCACAGTGGTGACGTCGACCCCACCGGCGCCGAGTTGCTCCGCCACGTCGGCGACAACCCGCTCGTTCGCGGTGGCCGTCGTGGCAAGGACCGGCGTACCGGCAGGGAGCTGGGTGAGCAGGTCGCGGATCCGCCGATAGTCCGGGCGGAAGTCATGGCCCCAGTCCGAGATGCAGTGCGCCTCGTCGACGACCAGCAAGCCGCAGCGCCGGACCAGATCGGGCAGCAGTTCCTCGCGGAAGCGCGGGTTGGTCA
This sequence comes from Geodermatophilaceae bacterium, assembly GCA_013811805.1. Classification (GTDB taxonomy): domain Bacteria; phylum Actinomycetota; class Actinomycetes; order Mycobacteriales; family Geodermatophilaceae; genus JACCQS01. The sequence continues at coordinate 4,295 of JACCUM010000268.1, forward strand.
GCCGTTCGGGCGAGACCAGCAGGACATCCACGCTGTCGGTGGCCAGCCGGTCGCTGACCTCGCCCCATTCTGTGGTGTTGGCCGAACTCATCTCCACGGCGCGGACCCCGGCCCGGGCGGCGGCGGCGACCTGATCGCGCATCAGGGCCAACAGTGGGGACACCAGCAGCGTGGGGCCGCCGCCTCGGGCGCGCAGCAGTGCGGTGGCGACGAAGTAGACGGCGGACTTGCCCCATCCCGTTCGCTGCACGACCAGTGCGCGCTGGCGGCCCTCGACCAGGGCCGCGATGGCGACATCCTGACCCTCGCGGAAATCTGCACCGGGGTTGCCGATGAGCTCGCGAAGGACTGCCAGGGCCTCGCGCGCGACGTCCGGACGGGGCGTGACGAGCTCGGCTTCGGTGGACATGCCCTGAGAGTAGGCAGCCCCACCGACGTCCGGCCGGACACCGCCAGGTCCGTCCGCGTGAAGGCGTCCATGTGCCAATAGGTTCGATACAAGGACGCCTTCACTCGTGTCAGGGACAATCGAGCGCGATGCTGCCCGCCGACAACCACATCCACACCCAGTTCTCGTGGGATACCCGGTCTCGGTCGTCGATGATCAGGGCGTGCGAAGAGGCCGTCTCCGTGGGGCTTCCCGGTGTTGCGTTCACCGAACATGTCGACTTCACCGCGTGGGGCGAACGCGACCTGCCGATCAACGACGTCCCCGAGGCACGCGCCAAGGGTGGAATCCAGCCGCTGGACGTCGAGGGCTACAGCGCCTCCATCCAGGAGTGCAGGGAGCGGTTTCGAGATCTCCGCATCCTGTCCGGGATGGAGGCCGGTGAGCCACACCTGTTCTCCGGCAGTGTTGCCGACCTGCTCGATCAGGCGAGCTTCGATCGGGTCCTCGGCTCGCTGCACTCGCTGCCACGTGACGGCCTGCTGGTCGGGGTCGGCTGGTTCCTGTCCGGTGAGTCGGCCTACGACGTCGTACGGGACTACTGCGCCGAGCTGGTGCGCATGATCGAGAGCAGCGACGTTTTCGAAGTGTTGGCACATTTCGACTACCCGCGTCGCTTCTGGCCGAGCGCGGCCGGACCGTACGATGACGCCAAGGTCGAAGAGGAGCACCGCTCGGTGTTCCGTGCTCTGGCGGGATCCGGCCGCGTTCTGGAGATCAATACCGCGAGTCCGCTGGTCTCCGCGACGGCTCTGCGCTGGTGGTACGACGAGGGCGGCGCTGCAGTGTCCTTCGGCAGCGATGCCCACACGCCGAACCGGGTGGGGGATCGCTTCGAGATAGCCGTGAACGTGGCGGAAACGGCCGGTTTCCGTCCAGGTCGGGACCGCTTCGACTTCTGGCGCCGCTGAGTTGGGTCGGCGCTCTCAGCTGGACCGGCCGGCCAAGCCGACCAGGGCGCTGCGATCGAGGCCGGTGGCCGCGCTGACTTCGGCGTCGGACACGGCGCCACAGTCCAGCCCGCGGATCAGCACCGAGGCAAGCGCCTTGGCCGTGGCCGGCTCATCGAGGACCCCGCCGTCGACGTGGGCCACATAGGCCCGGAGTCGGTTCGCGGCCGCGGGCATGGCCTGGCGGAAAAAGGCGTACGTCGCCACATACCGGGTCACCAGCTGGGCGGGATGCAGGTCCCAGCCCTGATAGAAGCCACGCTCGAGTGCGCGACGAACCAGTCCGGCATGCAGTCGCCAGGCGGCATGGACCTGATCGCAGGAGCCGACCGGAAGGATGTTCGTCGACCCGTCCACCGCGTCGGCGCGGGTGCCGGCGACCGCAACCTGCATCGTCGACTTTGCGTGATCTGCGGCAGGATGATCCGAAGTCTGGTGCGCCGCAGCGATTCCCAACGATGCGCTGTAATCGTAGGTGCCGTAGTGCAGGCCGCGGCACCGCGACCCAGCCGCATGGACCATCGGGGCGAGGGGAGAGCGGCCGTCAGCACCGAGCACGGCCTGCGGGGTCTC
>JACCUM010000341.1 GCA_013811805.1 Geodermatophilaceae bacterium
CGTGTAATAGGCGACCCGCCAGCCGTCCTTTTCAAGATCCTGCTGAGCTAGCACCTCGGATGTGAAGCTCTCTTCGGCCGCGAGCTGTTGGAGGTAGTCCAGATCGCCGGACGTACCGAAGAAGATCAACAGTCGGCCGTCTGGCCTGAGGTGCTGCCGGGCCTCGCGGAAGAACCTGGTCATGGCCCCATAGTTCTCGTCGGTCATCGCCACCTCGAACATGTCCCGCGGGGCGAACCAGCGAAACGGCGGGTCGAAGACGATCAGGTCGAAGGTGCCGTCGACGTTGCTGAAGACGTCGCTCTCGCGGAAGTCGATCCGATCCAGGCAGCCGTTGCGCTCTGCGTTTCCTCGAGCCGCTTCGACGGCCAGTGGATTGATGTCGACGGCCACGACGTCGCGCGTCGTGCTGGCGGCCAGGATGGCGTTGACGCCGCTTCCGGTCCCCATGTCGAGCACCCGGTCGCTGTCCCGGACCTCCGCCAGCACAGCTTCACCCAACAGATGGGAGACAGCGGTGATGGGCATGACCTCCGGCGGTACGAGCAAATTCGTACCGAGGTAGCTGAAGGTCTGTTCGGCGCGGCCCTCGGACTTGCCGTGGGCATACGCCTGCTCGTGCCATTGCCGGATTCGATCGGCACGTGCCGGGTCGGTCATCGGGACGTATCCGGCGGACGTGCTGGGGCGCACGGCGGGTTCACCGTCCAGCACGAAGATCAACTTCGACTCAGGAACCGTGCTCGGCATCGTCGCCGGGGCGCAGGCCAGCCAGCCGCTGACGTAAGTGGGTCAGGTTGTGGTCGACGATGGCCCAGCCCTGCCCGGAGCTGCGCTGGTGCGGAAGCGGTGACCACTCGTACAGGGCGTTGTCCAGGGCCTGCAGTTCCTCTGCGAGGGGATCGGCGGCTTCGCGCCCGCGCCGCTCGCTGTCCAGGGTTTGCAGGATCACGCTCAGACCTTCGAGGTAGGCCAGCACGGACTCCAGATCCTTGGTCGGAACGGTGACCTCACGACTCATGGGACGAATCCTAGATCGGCCGGTCCGCAGAACTGCTGGCGTCCCGGCCCACGCTCCGGCGGGGCCGGGATCGACAGCTTCAGGTCAGGCGTTGATCGCCTGACGCTTCTCCTCGGCCTGCTGGATGGTGATCTTTCGCGGCTTGGCCTTTTCGGCCACCGGGATGCGCAGGGTCAGAACGCCACCCTCGTACGATGCCTGAACGCGTTCGGTGTCCAGGTTGTCGCCGAGGATCAGTTGCCGGCTGAAGACGCCACGCGGGCGCTCGGAGGCAATGAGTTCGTGGTCGCCGTTCAGCGCCGGGCGCTCGGCCTTGACGGTGAGGACGTTGCGCTCGACGTCCAGATCCACTGAACCGGGGTCCACGCCGGGTAGATCGAATTCGACGACGAACTCATCGCCGGCGCGCCAGGCATCCATCGGCATCACCGCGGGGCGGGAGCTTGTGCCCAGCTGGCCGAGGAACTGCTGGGAGAGCCGGTCGAGTTCACGGAACGGGTCGGTGCGCATCAACATTGGTTCCACCTCCATAGACAGTCAGTTGTCGATGCCCTATCCATCACTCGGCGACACTGCTGATGTGTGTCCGCTGAGATAGGTTTTATATATCATGGCCGACAGGTGGATGCAACACCGCTGGACTCGAGGGGGTGCTCGGTCAATGACGATGCCCGGCCCCGGCTCCGATCGAGGCGTGTTCGGCATTTCCGTAGCGGCTGACCTGGTCGGGATGGGCGTCCAGAACCTGCGTCTCTATGAGCGTCGCGGCCTGCTCGAGCCCGATCGAACCGAGGGCGGCACCCGCCGGTACAGCCAGGACGACCTCGATCGGCTGCGGCGGATCGGGGATCTGCTCGATGCGGGACTCAACCTGACCGGCATCGCCGTGGTCCTCGGACTCGAGGACGACAACGCTCAGTTGCGGGCCGAACTCGACGACCAGACGAGCTGAGCGCTCACCACCAGTGGACCCAGCTGCCGTGCGGGTGGCAGTCGGCCAGCCGGCGTACGGCTTTGCGACCGTCCCGCCAGGTGCTCAGCACGGCGACCGACGCCGTGCTGTCCGAGCCGCCGTCGGGACGCGGCGGAATGTCGAGATCCGGTACGAACTCCGGGCTCTCGATGCTCACCCAGGACAGGTCGCGGGCCGCACCGAACTCATGAAGCACCGTGACCAGCCGTTGTCGCGACTGTGCCGGTAGATAGTTCAGCACCCAGGAGTTCTGTACGGCGAGGTGCTCGTCCTCGGACAGTTCCGCCACGATCGAGGGCAGCGTCTCGACCAGATCCCCGGCGACCACCCGAGGCGGATCGGTGCGCGCCACCTCGATCGCGGCCTGCAACCGCCGGAACCGGCCCAGCTGTTCTGGCCACACGCAGGCCAGCAGCCAGCGCACCGCCTCCTCGTCGCCCACCGGGATGGGATGAGTATCGATGCCGACCCGTGAACCGAGAGAAAGCGAGCCTGATTCCGGGAGGCGGGCGCCTCTCGACTGCGCCTCCACCAGGACATCCCGGGCGGGGTCGCCGTACCGCGGCCCCTCGGGAGAGTACGAGTACGCCCAGCGGTCCAGCAGCAGATTGAGCCCGGCCGACGTGCCGAGCTCGATCAGCCCGAGAGGTTCCCGAACCTCCTCAGCGACGACCGCCCAGGCCGGACGGAGCACCGAGCAGCGGCCGATTTCATTCGTCTGGGTGCGTCGAGTGGCCAGCAGTTCGGATACCTCGGTACGCCGACCGAGCACGAAGTCACGGAAGTCGACGTACGGGTCGGCGTCGGTCTCGTCGTCGGCTCGGCCACCAACGGTGGGGTACAACCGGGACAGCCGATGGTCGGCACCGCCGAGCAACAGGTGATGGACCACCGCCAACAGGAGTACGGGCAGCCGCTGCTCGGGCGGGGCGTGG
>JACCUM010000387.1 GCA_013811805.1 Geodermatophilaceae bacterium
CTCGCGTACGGACTGGACCAGTTCCTCGTGCCGCTCGGATTCCACGACGATCGCGGTCGCACCCGAATCGGCCAGGATCCACTGCACCTGCTCGACACTGGAGGTCTCATAGATCGGAACGGTGACAGCGCCGGCCGCCCAGATGGCGTAGTCCACGAGAGTCCACTCGTAGCGCGTCTTGCTCATCAACGCGATGCGGTCGCCATGGTTCACTCCGCTGGCCAGCAGGCCCTTTGCCACCGCCTCGACATCCCGGGCGAACTGTGCCGCGGTCACGTCCTCCCAGGCCAGGCCCCGGCGGACGCCGAAGAGCACCTTGCGGGGAGCCTGCTGGGCGTGGGCGAAGATCGAGTCGGTCAGCGTGTCGGATTGGCGCACCGAAACCAAGGTCGGTATCGCAAGCTCGCGCACGTCAGCGAATGTAGCCGCAAGCGGCGAGCGGTCCCCGGATGGCAGGCTGGGGGAGTGCCGACGGTCGATCTGGTCGACGAGAGCTATCTCCGCGCCCCGGTCGAACGGGTCGCTTCGGTCGTGCACGAGCAGGGCCGCTGGGCCCAATGGTGGCCAGAACTGCGTCCGGTCGTGTTCATGGATCGCGGCGCCGCCGGAATTCGCTGGAACATCACCGGTGCCCTGGTCGGCAGCATGGAGATCTGGCTCGAGGCATACGTTCAGCCGATCGGTGGAGTGCTGCTGCACTTCTACCTGCGTGCCGACCCGACCGCACCCGGTTCGATGACCGAGCCCGCGCCGCGCTCCGGTCGGGCCGCCACATCGGAATCCGTACGGTGGGCCAAAGCCAACAAGGTCAACCTGTGGAACCTCAAGGACGAGATGGAGGCGGGGATTCGCCGAGAGGGCGGGAGCATCGCAGCGAGGAACGAGCGAGGAGCAGACCGGCCGGTCCGCGGAGCGGACGAGGCGGGGCAACTGGGATGAGGCTGCACCTGGTCAGCGATGTGCATGGGGCCGTCGAGCCGCTTCGGCAAGCCGGCCAGGACGCCGACGCGTTGATCTGTCTCGGCGATCTGCTCTGCTTTCTCGACTACTTCGACCATGACGCCGGCGTCTTCGGCTCGCTGTTCGGTCCGGATGCGGTCGCCCGGCTGGTCGAGCTACGAACGGCCGGCAACTTCGACGAGGCGCGGGCCTGGTCCCGCTCGCTGTGGGCTGGCCTTCCCGACGCGCGGACGGCTATGGACAAGGCGATCGACGGGCAGTACGCGGAACTCTTTGCCGCCATGCCGACGCCGACGTACGCGACGTACGGCAACGTCGACATCCCCGACCGGTGGGCCGAGCACGCACATGCCGGCGTGCAGATTCTCGACGGCGAGGTCACCGAGATCGGCGGTCTGCGGTTCGGGTTTGTCGGGGGCGGGCTGCCGACACCGATGCGGACGCCGTACGAGATCTCCGAGGACGCCTACGCAGCCAAGGTCGCCGCACTGGGGCCGGTGGATGTGCTGTGCGCCCACATCCCACCGGCCGTACCCGGCCTCACCTACGACGTCGTGGCCCGCCGGCTGGAGCGGGGCAGCCTGGCACTGCGCGAGGCGATCCTGGAGCACCAGCCGGAGCTGATGTTTTTCGGGCACGTCCATCAACCGTTGGCCGGGCGGTGCCGGATCGGTCGTACGGAATGCATCAACGTCGGTCATTTCGCCCGTACGAGAGTGCCCTACGTCCTCGACCTGTGATGGCCGGGGCCGTCAGTAGTCTTGGGCTATGTCCGAACAGTCTCAGCAATCCATCGACATCGCCGCTTCGGCGGCGGACATCATGTCGGTCATCGGTGACTTCGAGGCCTACCCGGAGTGGACCGGCGCGGTCAAGAGTGCCGAGGTGCTGGACGAGGACGAGGAGGGCTGGGCCAAGCAGGTCCACTTCGTTCTCGACGCCGGAGTCGTCAAGGACGATTACGTGTTGGCCTACGAGTGGACTGATGACACGGCTGTGCATTGGCATCTCGTCAAGGGGCAGATGCAGAAGTCTCAGGTCGGCTCGTACGTGCTGCGCGAAATGAGTGGCACTACGAACGTCACGTACACGCTGACCGTGGATCTCGCGATTCCCATGCTCGGAATGTTCAAGCGCAAGGCGGAGAAGGTCATCATGGACACCGCACTCAAGGAGCTCAAGAAGCGCGTAGAGGGCTGAGTGGAGCGTGCGGATCCTCCTGTTCACCGGCAAAGGCGGTGTCGGTAAGACGACGGCTGCGGCCGCGACGGCCCTGCGACTGGCCGGACGAGGGCACAAGACGTTGATCATCTCCGCGGATCCAGCGCATTCCCTGGCCGATGCACTCGGTGGTGGACCGATCGGGGATCGACCGTCCGAGGTCGCGCCTGGGCTGATGGCCTGCCAGATCGACGGGCTGGACCGGATGCAGCAGCACTGGACCGGCGAGGCCGGCTGGGCGGCGATCACCGAGCGCCTGAGTGTGGCGGCCCCAGCCAGTGGTCTGGACCCGATCGTGGCCGAGGAACTTGCCATGCTGCCTGGCCTCGACGAGCTGATGGCGATTCTCACGCTGGAGGAAGAGGTGGCCACCGGCCTGTACGACGCGGTCGTGGTCGACTGCGCACCGACCGGGCAGACCCTTCGCCTGCTGGCCTTGCCTGACGTCCTCGACCGCTACCTCGAGCGGCTCTACCCGGTCCATCAACGGATGCTTCGTTCCATCGGCCTGCTCGGACCCGGTGGGCTGTCCCCGACTCGGGGCGGTGAAGCGCTGGCGCTGGTCGTGTCCCGACTGCACGAGCGACTGGTGGTCCTTCGAAAGCTGCTGACCGATCCGGAGGTCACCCGGATCAGGCTGGTGGTGACCGCTGAGTCGCTGGCCCTGGCCGAGGCGCGCCGCGCGGCGACGGCACTGGCGTTGTTCGGGTACACCGTCGATGGCGTCATAGTGAACCGAGTGGTCGATGACGGTGCTCTCGACGTGGCCGGAATGCCGGCCTGGCTGCAGGCTTGGGCTGGCGCACAACGTCGAGTCCTCGCCGATGTCGAGTGCAGTTTCCCTGGCCTGCCCATTCGGGTGATCCAGCACCGGGGGGAGGAGCCGGTTGGAGCCACCCTCTTGGACGGGGTGGCAGATGAGCTCTACGAAGGCCCGTCCGAGGGCATCGATCCGCTGGCCGGCCCCGAGCCGCCCGATCTCCTTCGGGTCGTGGCCGAGGGTGGTGACTATCTGCTCCGGCTGGCCATGCCCCATGTGCGATCGGCGGAGGTGCGGCTTAACCGCGTTGGCGACGAACTCGCGGTCAGCGTCGAGGGGCATCGCCGCCTGCTGGCCCTGCCCGGACTGCTCACGCGATGCCGAATAATCGATGCGGTACTGGCCGACGGCGTCCTGACCGTGCGGTTCGAGCCCGATCCCGAGCGCTGGCCCGAGGAACTGTTGCGCGCCCATCGGGAGCAGGCATGAGCCCCGGTGCCGGTGAGCCGGTGGCTGGCCTGGCGGCTGAAGCCCGTCGTCTGGTGGAGGCGTTGGGGGATTGGGCCTCCACCCGGCTCGGCACGACCGAGCACCTGGCCACCGGTGCACCGGAGTGTGAAGTCTGTCCGGTCTGTCAGCTGATTACCGCCCTGCGTGGCCAGCGGCCGGACGCCCTGGCGCGACTCGGTGAGGCCTGGGCAGCCTTTCTCGGCGTACTGACCGATCATTCCCACCCGACAACGTCGTCACCAACCCCGTCGTCACCACCTCCATCGTCACCCACCCCTGAGCCCGAAGGCGAACCGCAACTCGAGGATCCACCGATTCGGCCGGTGCAGAACATCGACGTCCGGTGAGGGACAGCGTCCGGTGAGAGACAGGGACCTGACGATCGGGATCGACATCGGCGGAACCAAGATCGCTGGTGGTCTGGTCGACAGCTCGGGGTTGTTAGTCGACTGCGTCCGCCGCGAGACGCCCGGCCACGCCATCGGCGCGGTCGAGAACGCCATCGTTTCCGTGGTCGCCGAACTCGGTCGGCGGGCGCGGGCGCGTTCGTACGGCGATGCCGTTGCCGTCGGCATCGGCGCTGCCGGGTGGGTGAGCACCGATCGCTCGACAGTGCTCTTCAGCCCGCACCTGGCCTGGCGTAACACCCCATTACGGGCCGAACTGGCCGAGCGGATGTCACTACCGGTGTGGGTCGACAACGACGCGAACGCCGCCGCTTGGGCGGAGTACCGCTTCGGCGCAGCACGCGGCCATGAAACGGCGGCCTGCGTCACTCTCGGAACCGGGATCGGCGGCGGCGTGATCTCAGCCGGTCGCCTGCAGCGCGGTGCCTTCGGGGTGGCGGGGGAGTGGGGACACAGCCGGGTCGTACCGGATGGCCGTCGTTGCGTCTGCGGAAACCGGGGGTGCTGGGAGCAGTACGCCAGCGGGCGAGCGCTGGCACGGGCCGGGCGGGAACTGATCGACGTCGCCCCGGCCGCAGCCGAGGCGCTACTGGCCACAGTGGACGGCGACGGCTCCCGGTTGACCGGTGCCGACGTGACCGCCGCCGCGCTGGCCGGTGATCCCGCCGCGATCGGGTTGGTGCAGGAGGTCGGTACCTGGCTCGGCGAGGGCATCGTCACGATCGCGATGATCATCGACCCCAGCATCGTGGTCGTCGGGGGCGGTGTCGGCGCGCTTGGGGACTTGCTCCTCGAGCCCGCCCGTGCGCGGTTTCTCGCGGTGCTGCCGGGGCGGGGCTACCGCCCGGCAGCTGAGATCGTCGAGGCCACACTCGGTGCCGACGCCGGGATGATCGGCGCGGCAGAACTGGCTCGCAGCAAGCTCGGTTGAGGAGAGGGCGAAACCGGGCAACGCCGGCCAGCACATCTAGGCTGAGTCGAGCAGGTCCCGCGCAGTGGGGCCCGAAAACATACCGACTGGAGTCGCCCGCGTGACCGATGTGCAGCGAACCTTCACTGTGAACCAGCCCATCGACAAGGTGGTTACCTACCTCAAGGACTTCGCAAACACCGAACGATGGGACCCAGGAACCGTCACGACAACGCGCCTGGGCGACGGCCCAATCGAGATCGGTGCGCGCTGGCGGAACATCTCGGAATTTCGTGGCCGCAAAACCCAACTCGAGTACACCCTCACGAGGGCCGAGCCGAGCCGGCTGACCTTCGTCGGCAAGAACAAGACGGTCACGTCAACCGACGACCTGCACTTCCGCGAGATCGAAGGTGGGACCGAGATCAGCTACCAGGCGCAATTCGAGTTCCAAGGTCTGGCCCGCCTGGTGACACCCTTTCTCAAGGGGGCCCTGGAGAAGTTGGGCGATCAGACCGAAGAGCAGATGCGCGCGACCGTCAACGCGCTCTGAGCTAGTCGGCCAGTTCTCGGCTGAGCTGTTCGAGGAACAGACCGGTGTCGGTCACGATGCCGACTGCCTGGGCGCTGCCTCGGTCGGCCAGCTTGGTGACCGTGGCCGGGTTGATGTCGACGCTGACCAGGGGGATGGAGGCCGGAAGCAGATTGCCGGTGGCGATCGAGTGCAGCATCGTGGCGACCATGATGGCGAAGCCGACATCCGGCAGTTGGGCGCGCATCGCCCGTTGTCCCTCGATCACGTCGGTGTAGACGTCGGGCAGCGGACCGTCGTCACGGACCGAACCGACCAACACGAAGGCCTTGTCCGCCTTGACCATTGCGTGCATCACCCCGCCGGTCAGAATCCCTTGCTCGACGGCCGCGGCGATGGAGCCGGCCCGGCGAATGGTGTTGATCGCGCGGATGTGATGCTCGTGACCGTGCGGTACGCCGGAGCCCTTGCTCAGATCCACGCCGAGGGACGTCCCGAAGATCGCTGACTCGATGTCGTGTGTGGCCAGGGCGTTTCCGGCGAAGAGCACGTCCACGAAGCCGGCCTCAACGAGCTTGACCATGGCTGGCGCCGCCCCGGTGTGCACGATGGCCGGCCCGCCGACCCAGAGGATTCGCTTACCGGCTGCCTTCACCGCACGCATCTGCTCGGCGATCTGGCGTACCAGCAAGGCTTGAGGTTTCTCGCTGGAGACCGAGGAGGACATGAACCCGAAGTCGTCGGCGCTCTTGGCCTCAGCGACCGGCATGATCACGCGGACGCCGGAGGCGCCGCAGACGACCTGATCGCCGGCCGCGACGTCGGAAACCGGCACCGTACGAACCTGGCCGTCGGCAACGACCAGCCCGCAGTCCATCTCCGGGTGCTCGACGTCCACCCAGTGGTCGTCGAGGCGGACCTGGGTCTCCAGGTTCGTCGTGGAGTAGAAGTCGTCGGGGAACACGCCGTCGGTGGGGGCCGGCCGGAGCAGGGCCAGGCCCGGATCGACCTGGTTGGCGCCGTGCACCTGTAGGCGCATCAGGATGCGGGCGAGCAGTTCCTCGTCGTCGCTGCTGATCGAGATGTGCGCCGTCGAGGCGTCCTCGTGCTGGCGCCCGAGATCCAGGGAGTCGATGCGATAGTCGCCGCCGTACTCGAGGACGTCGTCCAGGATGCGGGCCAGGGCACCGGTGTCCATCAGATGTCCGGTGACACTGACGATTTCGGAGGGAGGCACAGCGGGAGAGTAGTGGAGGGCGGCTATACGATCGCCCCGTCGTCGGGATCGTCGAACTGCGGTCCCTCCCGCATCCGCCACACCAGCATGCCGACGCCGCCGGCGATGCCCAGGACGCCGAAGATGAAGCCGACATCTCCGGTCAACCCGATCAGGCCGGGGGCGATCAGCAGCAGCGCTCCGCCGGCCAGGAGGATCAGGGCATAAGCCGCGGACTTGGACAGGACCGGCAGTGGAGGCGGTGGTGGCGGTTCGTAGTGCTCCTCTGCGGCGGCCTCTTCGGCTTCGACTGCTGCCCGAGCGGCGGCCTCGTGTTCGGTCGCGCGCTGCTGGGCCGTGGCGTCGAAGTCGTCGGTGAGTGTGTCACCGAGCCGGCCGTGGTCAGCCTCGTAGGCAGCGACCAGTTCCCGCCACTGCGCATCATCGACGTTCGACGTTGTCGAGCCCGCAGCGGTAGAGGACGAGTTGCTCGCGACCCGGGACGCAACCGGGGCGGGTGGCTGGGCGGAGTTGGGACCGGCGGCGTCGTCGGCGTCGAGGTCGTAGTCATGGAGCAGCGCGTTCGCGTCGGCGGTGAGCCTGCGGTCAACATAGAGCCGGTCACTGGGTGGACTGGGTAGCGCGATGCTTCGGGTGACGGCGTCCACGTCGGACGTCGGATCGAGATAGGCGGCGATCCCGGCATCGCGCAGCACGTCGAGCAGATGCTCGCCGACCCGTGGATCGACGTCGCGCAACGCCCGGAACGTGGAGGCTTCCAGTCCGTTGTCGCGCCGCCCGCGGCGACGGGGCGCGGTCACGAGACCCCCCTCTTGCCGACGTGATCGGCGATCCAGGCCGCGCTCTGGGTGAAAATCTGCTCCGCGTCGTTGTCGAGGGTGGCTACGTGGTAGCTGTTATGCAGCAGTTGTTCGGTGACGTCGGTCGAGCGCACCCCATCGAGCAGTAATCGGCCCGACAGCGGCTCCACGACATGGTCCTGCGTGCTCCGGAAGGTCAGGATCGGTACGTCGACCTTCGCGATGTCGGCATGCGTCGTGGCCCAGAGATCCTGCAACGACACCGCTGCCTTGAGCGGAATCCTGGAATAGGCGACTTCACGGGCACCCGGCTTCTTGATGTCGTTGGATACGCCCTTCCAGGAGGGCAGCACTCTAGCGAGGATCTTGAGCAGCGCCAGGTCCTTGCGTTCGGTGCCCAACGACGGGTTGACCAGAACCAGTCCGGACACCCGTTCCCCGTGCCGCTCGGCCAGTCTGATCGCCAGGGTCCCGCCCATGGACAGTCCGGCGGTGAAGACCTCCGTACATCGACCCTGCAACTCCTCAAGGGCCCGCTCGGCTGCGGCGTACCAATCCGGCCACCGGGTGGCGTTCATGTCCGCGAGCACGGTGCCGTGTCCGGGTAACCGGGGGCAGCTGATCGAGTACCCCTGGGCGGCCAGGTGTTCACCCCACGGGCGCAGGCTCTGGGGGGTGCCGGTGAATCCGTGGATCAGCAGAATCCCGACCGGGCCGCCGTCGAAGGTGAATGGCTCGGCACCAGCCAGCACCGGCATGGGTGATCCTCCTGAGTGGCTGCGTGGCGACTGCGGTGGCGAGTGCGGTTGTGGCTGCGTTGTGACATTGGCCGAATCGTCCCTAGTCTGACACCCGAAGGGTCGGGTGGTGTCGGTGTTCTACTGGGTGCTGAAGTTCGTCCTGGTCGGCCCCATCCTGCGGCTCGTCTTCCGCCCGGACATCCAGGGTCTGGAGAATGTTCCGAACAAGGGCCCGGCGATCCTGGCCAGCAACCATCTGTCGTTCTCTGATTCGGTCTTCCTGCCGTTGATGGTGCCTAGGCGGGTGACGTTCCTGGCCAAGTCGGAGTACTTCACCGGCAAGGGGCTCAAGGGACTGCTCATCCGATGGTTCTTCCGGGGGGCCGGCATGGTGCCGATCGACCGGACCGACGGGACCGCCGCCAAAGACGCCCTGGACACCGGCATTCGGATTCTGCGGGAAGGAAAGCTGCTCGGCATCTACCCCGAGGGCACCCGCTCACCCGATGCCCGGCTCTATCGTGGGAAGACCGGTCTGGCCCGGATGGCGCTGGATTCCGGGGCGGTGGTGATCCCGGTGGTCATGGTCGACACCGAGAAGATTCAGCCGATCGGAAAGAAGATCCCCCGGATCCACAAGGTCCGGATCCGCGTAGGCGTGCCGTTGGACTTCTCCCGGTACGACGGCATGTCCGGAGACCGGTTCGTCGAACGGTCCATGACCGACGAGGTGATGTACGAACTGATGCTGCTGTCCGGGCAGCAGTACGTCGATGTCTATGCCGCGAAGGTCAAGGCAGCTATGGATGTCACCGGCAAGACTGCCGAAGAGGTCGTCGCGATGCTCAAGCCGAGCCCGTTCGAGGCCGCCGAGCGCGTCCCGGCCACGTTGGTCGCCTGACCGTTCACCTGATGCGGCGGTACTTCTACGACACCGAGTTCATCGAGGACGGTCTCACCATCGACCTAATCTCCATCGGCGTGGTTGACGAGACCGGTCGCGAGTTCTACGCCGTATCAACGGAGTTCGATCCCGACAGGGCGATCCCGTGGGTGCGGCGCAATGTGCTGGGCCAGCTTCCTTCGCCGGCCGATCCGGCCTGGCGGTCGCGCGATCGGATTCGCGACGATCTGTTGTCCTTTCTCACCGGTCCTGGTGAGGAGATCGAACTGTGGGCGTGGTTCGCCTCCTACGATCACGTGGCCCTGGTTCAGCTGTGGGGTCCGATGACCCAACTGCCCCGGGCGATCCCGCGATTCACCTGCGAGTTGCGCCAACGCTGGACCGACCTGGGTGGACCCGAGCTTCCCGCGGCCGGTTCGGATGCACACGATGCCTTGGCCGACGCTCGGCACAACCTCGCCCGCTGGCAGGCCATGCAGGCGCTCTGGACGGGGCCCTAGGCTTTCGCTCCATGAGCCGAGAGCGAGCGGTGCGCGCAGCGCACCAGGCGGGCTAGCAATGCGCATCGGAGTACTCACCGGGGGAGGGGACTGCCCGGGGCTCAACGCCGTCATCCGGGCCGTCGTACGTAAAGGCGTCGAGACGTACGGACATGAGTTCGTCGGTTTCCGGGATGGTTGGCGTGGCCCCATCGAGGGAAACACGATGACCCTCGACGTGCACGCCGTACGGGGGATCCTGCCTCGCGGCGGAACCATTCTCGGAACGTCGCGGACCAATCCGCACAAGACCGAGGACGGCGAAGGCAAGCTGCTGGCCACCCTCGAACGCCTGGGTGTCGATGCCCTGGTGGCCATCGGCGGCGAGGACACGCTCGGGGTCGCGACCAAGCTGGCCGCGGCCGGAGTGCACGTCGTCGGCGTCCCGAAGACCATCGACAACGACCTGGGTGCGACCGACTACACCTTCGGGTTCGACACCGCCGTGGGCGTGGCGATGGAGGCCATCGACCGGCTGCACACCACTAGCGACAGTCATCACCGGGCCTTGGTCGTCGAGGTCATGGGCCGCCATGCCGGCTGGATCGCGTTGCATGCGGGAATGGCCGGCGGTGCCAACGTCATCCTGATCCCGGAGAACCCGTTCGACATCGACGCTGTGGTCGCCTACGTCGAGCACCGCTTCGCCTCGGGTTATTCGCCGGTGCTCGTGGTCAGCGAGGGCGCCCTGCCCCGAGACGGCGGCTTGATCCTCGGATCGGGTGTGGTCGACGACTTCGGCCACGTCCGGCTCGGCGGCATCGGGCAGGCGCTGGCCGACGTGATCGAGGCGCGCACCGGCAAGGAGAGTCGTGCGGTCGTGCTCGGCCATGTCCAGCGCGGCGGTACGCCCACCGCCTTTGACCGCGTCCTGGCCACCAGGTTCGGCCTGAGCGCGATCGATGCCGTACACAGTGCGGACTGGGGCGTAATGGTGGCGCTGCGGGGGACTGACATCGTCCGGGTGCCCCTGGCCGAGGCAACCGCTGAACTCAAGACCGTGCCGCCGGAGCGCTACGCCGAAGCCGAGGTCTTCTTCGGCTGACGGCAGCGAGCGAGCATCGCAGCGAGGAACGAGCGAGGAGCGCAGCGCGCGCGGAGTCCGCCCATCACACTCGGCTGCGGACTGAGATCGGGTGCGGCTCGGTGCCGGGGTGACTGGCGCTCAGGGCGAAACTCAGCAACGACGGGTACGTCCTTGCTCGGCTTGTGTCCTCGGGCGGCGGTCTAGTGGCTGTTTCCATGGTGATCTTGACCTTATGGTGGCGACACGCCGACAAAATGCGCGGAAAACCGCAATTAGGTCAAGATCACCGGGATCGGGCATACGTTGGGCGTACGGGACGGTGTCGCCACCGTGAGCGCCGCATGAACCTCCTCGGCGGGCCGTGCGAACCCTTCAAGTGACCACGTCTGACCAGCGCGCTCTGCCCACCACGGGGGAACAGTTCTGCCAGGTCGGGGACATCTCGCTGTGTTACGAGGCGCTCGGTGACCCGCAGGCCGAACACACCGTCGTCCTCATCATGGGACTTGGCCTCCAGATGGTGTGGTGGCGAGACGACTTCTGTGCCGAACTCACCGGGCGAGGTCTGCGGGTCGTGCGCTTCGACAACCGTGACGTCGGGCACTCCACCCGAGTGCGTGGGCCCGGTGTATCCGCTTTCGGATTCCTGCGCCGGCGCGCGACTGCGACCTACAGCCTCGGCGACATGGCCGACGACACGGCCGGCTTGATCGAGCAGGTGGCACCCGATGGCGCGCACCTGGTCGGCGTCTCGCTGGGCTCGCTGATCGCACAGGAAGTCGCGATTCGGCACGCCGCCCGTACCCGGTCCGTTGTCTCGATCATGGGTCGGCCAGGGGACGGCCGTACCGGCACCGTCGCCAGACGGATGCTGATCGAGTTCGTCCGCCCGCCCGCGATCGACCCAGTGGAGGGGCTGGTTGCCTCGTTCGGCCGGATCGGCTCGCAGCGTCGTACGGCCCAGGACGACGAGGATGTTCGAACTGCGGTGCGCAGATCGATGAGTCGCGGACCGGGTGACGACTCGGGCCGCCAGCTGGCTGCGATCCTCAACGAACGCGACCGGCGTGCCGACCTCGGACGACTGCAGATGCCAGCGTTGGTCGTCCACGGCAACCAGGACCGGATCATCCAACCTTCCGGCGGGCGGGCTACTGCTGCAGCCATCCCGGGCTCGGAGCTTCTCGAGATCAATGGCATGGGCCACGACCTTGCCCGGTGGACCTGGCCGGCAGTGATCGACGGCATCGAGCGAACGGCTCGTCGCGGCGGGCCACCGGGGATGAAACCCCTAGGTTTGCGGGATGACGACTGATCTTGCTGCCAAAGCCGATGCGCTGCTCGCTGCTCATCGCTCGGGTGATCCATTGGTTCTGGTCAACGTCTGGGACGCCTGGAGCGCCCGCGTCATTGCCCAGACCGCAGGATGCGAAGCCATCGCCACCGCCTCGTACTCGATCGCAGCCGCGCACGGCTACGCCGACGGCGAGCAGATCCCGGTCGAGGAGATGATCGCGGCGATCCGGCTGATCGCTTCGGTAGTGGACCTGCCCGTGACCGCGGACCTCGAGGGCGGGTACGGCGATGCTGGTGCGACCGTGGCCGCAGCGATCCGGGCCGGTGCAGTCGGCGGGAACCTCGAGGACTGCCTCCGGCCGGCTGACGAACACGCTCTGGCCGTCGCCGCCGCTCGCGCCGCGGGCGACGCTGCCGGAATCCACTTCGTGATCAACGCGCGCACCGACGAGTACCTGCTCGGCGAGAAGAACCTCGATGTGGCGATCGCGGCCGGACGTACCTATCTCGAGGCCGGAGCTGACTGCATCTTCGTTCCAGGGGCCGGAGCTCCCGACGA
The DNA here is from genome assembly GCA_013811805.1 of Geodermatophilaceae bacterium. Classification (GTDB taxonomy): domain Bacteria; phylum Actinomycetota; class Actinomycetes; order Mycobacteriales; family Geodermatophilaceae; genus JACCQS01. The sequence goes on from JACCUM010000387.1 coordinate 12,403, forward strand.
TGTCGCCGCATTGGTGGCTGCCTTCGAGGGCCGGCTCTCGCTGATCGTGTCGCCCAAGGCGCTCCCCTTGGGCGAACTTGCCCGGCTCGGCGTCGCCCGCGTCTCCGTCGGACCGGGCTCGCTCGGCATCGCCGCGGCAGCGCTTCGCGACGGAGCCGCACAACTGCTGGCTCGCGACGGCTATCCCTACACCCTGACCTACCGCCCGCCCAGTGCCTGACCCGGCACTGGCAACGGCGCGACGGCGGCTGCGCCGTACGCTGAGAGGGTGAGCACGGCTCCCGATCTCGACAGCTGGCGATCCCTACCGATCGTCCAACAGCCCACCTGGCCCGACCGGGCTGAGCTGGACTCGGTGCTGAAGACGCTGAGCACCGTGCCGCCGATCGTGGCCCCGAGCGAGGTCGACATGCTCCGGGCGAGACTTGCCGACGTTGCCGCGGGAAGGGCATTCCTGCTGCAGGGCGGCGACTGTGCCGAGACCTTCGACGACAACACCGAGCCGCGATTGCGCGGCACTACCAGGACGCTGTTGCAGATGGCCGTCGTCCTGACCTATGGCGCCAGCGTTCCGGTGGTCAAGGTCGGCCGGATCGCCGGTCAGTACGCCAAACCACGGTCCTCGGAGCTGGATGCGCTGGGCCTGCCCTCGTATCGCGGCGACCTGATCAACTCCCTCGATCCGACCCCGGAAGCGCGGGTCGCCGATCCGCAGCGGATGGTGCGCGCGTACGCGAACTCAGCCGCTGCGATGAACATGATCCGCGCGTATGCCCGCGGTGGTCTGGCCGACCTGCA
>JACCUM010000404.1 GCA_013811805.1 Geodermatophilaceae bacterium
TCGCCGAAAGGTTCGTACGCACCCTCAGAGCCGAACTCACCGACCGCTTGTTGATCTTCAGTCAGCGGCACCTGCGTGTGGTGCTTGCGCAGTACATTCGGCACTACAACGGTCAACGGCCGCACCGTGCCCGCGACCTTCGCCCACCGCAACCGACACATCCCAAGGCAGATCTCAGCTATGAACAGATCACACGCCGACCGGTTCTGGGCGGCTTGATCAACGAGTACGAACGAGCGGCGTGAAGCTGCTGCTCAGCGTAAGTGGCCGACTTCTGGAATCCCACAGGGGTATGCCAAGCACGACCCTGCCGGCGTCGGGGCGGGCAACATCCGCAACGGCAGCCGGCCGAAGACGCGGCGGCGGACCGGTAGTAGTCGGCTGAGGGCGGCGATCACGGCTCGGTCTGTCCAGCTCGTGCGCGGCCGGGGCATGCGTCGTTGGAGCACGGCGAGCTGGTGGCGTAGGAGGAGGATCTCGATCTCCTTGGTGGTGTCGGATCTGATACTCAGCACCGTCCAGGCCAGCAGCTTGGAGAACATGAGGTAGATCAGCTTCAGCGCCACCGGCAGATCATGCCGGACGCCCTGCGGTGGCGAAGTGGCAGCTCAACGGGTGTGTGCACAGTTTCGGGCACCCACAGGCAAGACTCTCACTCGACCTGGATCAACCAACCGGGGTCAGGCCAATAATCAAGCTTGATTATGTGGAGTCAGACTCGGCCGCGCATATGGACGCGAGTATCCGCATGATTGAGCGAGCGGATGAACTCGTCGCCATTTGGGACGGTCAGCCTGCACGCGGGTACGGCGGAACCGCCGATGTCGTCCATGCGGCACATGATCGGCAAGTGCCCGTCATCGTCGTGTGGCCGGACGGGGCAGAGCGGCGCTAGCAGGCCGCACCCCTACTGTGCCTCGCCGCATTTGAGTCACATCGTGGGGTCGCTCAGGTCAAACACGCTGGACAGGCCGCGCACGCACGCGATCCCACTGAGGTGGAGGCAGGGATCGCTAGAGAAGGCAGCCCCCGATCCATCCCCCAATCAGCCCGGCTTTCGGGCGTTCTCCGGGCTCGCCGCATTGCACAGGCTCGCGGTCGTGAACAGCACATGTCGGTGTCATCTGCCGTTGGTCGTACCGGAGGGGCGGCCGTGTGGTGGCCGCAGCATGACACAGAGCCGGGCGACGCTGTTCTTGCGGTGGCGATGTACGGCCACGATCCGGACTTCCTGCGGGTGGTGCGGGTGCACGGCCGGTGGTACCGGCGCGGGTTGGGTGCCGGTGACAGTGAGCCGCGCGCACCCGTCCCCCGCACCCGGCGTCTACACCTGTGTCGGTACCGACACCACCGTGTGGCCGCCCATCGCTCGGACGGCTATGGCAGGCGCACAGTCGGAGCCGGCTGAGGCAGGGGCTGCCGAGGTGACGGCCGGCCTGACCAACATCGCCGAGTGCTCGATCCAGCGGATAGGCCGACTTTCGTGACACTCCGTAGCTGACCACACTGCCGGGATTGCCGACAAATGGGTGAAGACTGGCCCTCTAGTGGCACCGCGGTGGTTACTCCTAGTAAAACTTGCCGCGTAGTTTCTGCTGGCGATTGAGGGATCATGAACCAAGATGAGCCGCGGATTCCGCCCTCCATGTCACTGGAGGAGTGGATGCGCAGATCGCTGACCGTTCCCACGGCTCAGGAACAGTCGGCAGCCGAACAAACTATGCCCACCCCTGGGCAAGCCATGCCGCCGCGCGCTGAGACCGCGCGCCAAGCGCACCCCGAACCGGCCCACAAGCCGGCCACCGGCGGGCATGCCCTGGCGACGGGCGGGGCTGGTGCCGCGACGGACCGGACGAGGTCCGTCGCGCCTGTTGATGAACCGCGGCATGCGCGCACTCGCAGGATCGTCCTGGCGGCCGCCGTTCTGGTGCTAGGTGTCCTCGGCGGCTGGCTGGCGCAGATCACCGGCCGTGCTGGCGGGGCCGACCTTGCCTTGGGCGGCGAGGCCGCCGAGGAACCGGCCGCCGGTGGGGCGGCTGTCCCTGGCACCGGGTCCGACACGACCTCCGCCGAGGCGAGCAGCTCTCCCGGCGGCTATGAACCAGCAGTCGTCTCCGGTGCATCGATCGCGCGCGCCGCCATGGCCGTCAGTCCACACTTGGCCAGTCCACCCACGGCCGGTTCGCCTCCAGCCGGTTCGCCTCCAGCCGGTCCACCCACGGC
>JACCUM010000410.1 GCA_013811805.1 Geodermatophilaceae bacterium
TGAAGTTGTGATCGAATCGTGCGTCAACTGGCGTGACACTGCCAAGGTGCGTCCTTCCAAGGACCGGTGTTCGAATCGGCTACACGCATGCCTTGCCTCTGGCCAGCCGGATCGCGGTCACACCAAGTGACCCGCGCAAGCGGGTGGGCAGTCGGAAGGCAGCGCAAACCAGCAGCCTACCCTTTCGGGCGACCGCTGTCCACGCCAGGTCAACCTGGCGCGCTGGCCTCGAGCAGCTAGGGCTCCCTTGTGGCTCTTGGTGACCGGTGTCACCGCCCGGACAGGGTGCACTCCGGAGCCCGGTTCCGTCAAGAGTGGTCCGGTCAAGGAGGTGAGCGACCCCGGCCGGCACGCTCCTGTCGCTCCTCTGCGGAGGTCAACAGAACGGTTCGAGGGCAACTCCGGCCTGGCCGAGAGCGTCACGAATCCGCCTGGCCAGCCGAAGTGCGCCGGGCGTGTCGCCGTGCAGACACAACGACGCCGCGCTGACCGGAACCTGCGTTCCGTCCACGGCGGTGACCAGTCCTTGCGTCACCAACCGCAGGCAGCGTGCCACCACGGCCTTGGGGTCGCTGATCACTGCACCTTCATGGCGGCGGCTGACCAGCCGTCCGGCCGAGTCGTAGCCGCGGTCGGCGAAGGCTTCGGTGATCGCGGGCAGCCCGGCTGCCTCGGCAGCGCGGAGCAACGCAGACCCGGGCAGTCCGAGGATCGGCAGCCCGGAATCGACCTCACGAACTGCGCGTACGACCGCCTCGGCCTGGGCCGCGTCGGTGCCGCAGGTGTTGTAGAGCGCCCCGTGCGGCTTGACATAGGACACCCGGCTCCCGGCGATCCGGGCGAACGCGTCCAGCGCACCGATCTGGTAGATCACCTCGTCGGTCAACTCACTTGGCGGGACGTCCATCGCACGACGGCCGAAGCCGGCCAGATCGCGGTACCCAACCTGGGCGCCGATCCGTACCCCGCGTTCGGCGGCTCGCCGGCAGACCCGGCGCATGATGCTCGGATCCCCGCCGTGGAAGCCACAGGCCACATTGGCACTGGTGACCAGGTCCAGCAGCCCGTCGTCCTCCCCCAAGGTCCAGATTCCGAAGCCTTCGCCCAGGTCGCAGTTCAGGTCGATCTTCGCCCTAGCCATGACCAGACGATGACAGATCATGAGCGAATGAGGCGTCGTACACCGAGCCTCCTGCGATCCCGGCTCGCGCCACCCGCTCGAGGGATTCAAGGTGCTCCGCTGGCGAGAGACACAGCGGAAGGCCTGGGAACTCAGAGCGGAGGTGGGCCACGACGATCGAGGGGTGGATCGTTTTGCCACCAGGCAGCCGCGTCAGCACCGAGGTCGTCTCGATGAGGACGTGGCCAGGCAAGCGCGTGGTGCCCTGAGGGCCCGAAGGGATGGTTCGTGCGCACTGTGCCAACCGGTGAGACCAGGAACTACAATGCTGGTGTCTGCGGTGATCAGCCGCGAGGCCACTGCCGGGACTCTTCGACCATCCGACGGACGTCATCATCGGTCAATCCGGGCGTCTCGTCCTGCGTCGTCACGAAGACTCGTCGGCCTTCCCGCTGCTCTAGAACGATCTCCGGTCCCACCGGCGTGATCACCAACTCTGCACCCCGCTCGGTGAGTTCCACTCCGGCACCGGCGTTGAGCCCGAGCCTGTGGCGCATCGCCTTCGGCACCACCAGGCGACCGGCGCGGTCGATCGTCGTACGCATGCCATCAGACCACCATTGCGATGCCATTCCCATGGAACGCCTGACCACCGACTGAGCGTGTCGAGCCATCGCGTGAGACGCCGACGGCGGGCCCCCATTTGGAATGCCCGCCGCCAGCAGCGCTGAGTACTGACTTACTTGACCGTCACGGTTGCACCGGCGCCCTCGAGGGCAGCCTGCGCCTTGTCGGCGGCCGCCCGGTCGACCTTTTCCAGCACCGGCTTGGGCGCCCCGTCGACCAGGTCCTTGGCCTCCTTCAGGCCCAGGCTGGTCAGGGTGCGCACCTCCTTGATGACCTGGATCTTCTTGTCGCCGGCAGCTTCGAGGATGACGTCGAATTCATCCTGCTCGGCCTCGGCCTCGGCAGCGCCGGCGCCTCCGGCCGGAGCGGCTGCCGCGGCTGCCACCGGAGCGGCGGCAGTGACATCGAAGGTGGTCTCGAACTGCTTCACGAAGTCCGACAGCTCCAGCAGCGTCATTTCCTTGAACGCGTCGAGCAAGTCGTCGGTGGACATCTTTGCCATGGTGGTTCCTCTCTAGCTTTCGGTTGTCAGCTGGGGGTGTCGGCGGAGGCCACAGAGTTGTCTGCGGCTTCCGGGGGTGGACTGGCAGCAGCGGGTGCCTCGGTGCCCGCTTCGACAGCGGGTGCTTCGGATGCTGCTTCGGATGCTGCTTCGGCAGGCTTCTTCTCGGCCAGCGCTGCCGCGAGCCGGGCAACCTGGGACAACGGCGCCTGGAACAAGGCGGCTGCCTTGCTCAGACTGGCGTTCATCCCACCGGCGAGTCGACCGAGCAGAACCTCGCGCGACTCGAGATCGGCCAACGAGTTGATCTCTTCGGTGCTGAGCATCTTCCCGTCCAGCACGCCGCCCTTGATGATCAGGAGCGGGTTCGTACGGGAGAAGTTCCGCAGCGCCTTGGCGGCTTCCACCGGCTCGCCCTCGATAAAGGCGATCGCGGTCGGGCCGATCAGCAGCGGGGCGAGGTCGTCGTACCCGACCGCACTCACGGCCCGCTTGGTCAGCGTGTTCTTGACCACGGCGTAGGTACTGGTGGCACCGAGGGAGGTACGCAGCTCCTTGAGCTGGGCAACCGTCAATCCGCGGTAGTCGGTGAGCACCACTGCCGAGGAGCGGTTGAAACGTGAGGTGATCTCTGCGACCGCGCCGACCTTGTCCGGGTTCGGCATGGGCTTCCTCGTTTCTTGGGGGTCTGCTGGGCTGGGCGGAAGTCGGAGCGGGAGACCCCGGAAAACAACAAACGCCCCGGCGCAAGGCGCACGGGGCGTGGTTCGCAGGCCATCGCGGCCGCGTACGACGTACCGTCTCCTGCGCGGGCCGCCCGATGCCAATCGGGACCTTCGCACGAACGCCCCAGGGCGCCCGACGACCAGCGGTCTAAGGGAACGTGAGCAGTGTACGTGGGCGCGCGAACTGCAACCTCGCGGGGTCAGTGCGCCTGAGCACGATGTAACCTGGCCCGACCATGTGCCTTTCCGTACCGGGTCGAGTCCTCGGTCTCGATGCCGACGCACCGGGCCAGGTCGCGCTCGTCGATGTGGTCGGCGTCTCGCGCACGGTCAACGTGGGCATGCTCGATGACGAGCAGCGGGTAAGACCGGGCGACTGGATTCTGATCCACATGGGCTGCGCGCTGGAAAAGATCGACGAGGCCGAAGCGTCGCGGCTGCTCGGTGGTCCGGCCCGCCGGTAGCCATCCCCAGGTGGTTCAGCAGATCCGCGGTAGCTGCTCGCCGATCGGGATATCGACGACCCGGGTGCCGCCCAGACCGGTCTTGGTGACGACCATGCCCGGGTGTGCCTCGACGCAATGACCGATGACCACCGCCTCGGCGCCGTACTCGTGCGTACGCATCGCAGCGAGAACGGCGTCCGCCTCCTCTGGAGCCACGAACGCGACCAGCTTGCCCTCGTTGGCCACGAACAACGGGTCGAGCCCGAGGAAGGAGCAGGCGTTGGCGACGACCTCGGGCACCGGCAGCAGCCGTTCGGTCAACTCGACCCCGACTCCTGATGCCATCGCGATCTCGTTGAGTGCGGTCGCGAGCCCGCCGCGGGTCGGATCGCGCAGCACGTGCAAGTCCGGCGTGACCGCCAGCATCGTGGCCACCAGCCCGGTCAGTGGCGCACAGTCACTCTCGATCGCCGCGCCGAACTCCAGACCCTCTCGGACACTCATGATCGCGATGCCGTGCACGCCGATCGCGCCACTGACGATCACCACGTCGCCGGGCCGCGCCCGTTGCGGTCGGATGTCCACCCCCGTGGGCACCAACCCGATGCCTGCGGTGTTCACGAACACGCCGTCCCCGTGCCCGGCGTCGACGACCTTGGTGTCGCCGGTTGCAATGACCACACCGGCGCGCTTGGCGGCCGCCCCCATCCGTTGCGCGATGTCACCGATCACCTGCAGGGCGGTGCCCTCCTCGAGGATGAACCCGCAGGACAGGTACGCCGGGACCGCGCCGCTCATCGCCAGGTCGTTCACGGTGCCATTGACGGCGAGTTCACCGATGCTGCCGCCAGGGAAGAACAGCGGCCGTACGACGTAGGAATCGGTCGAGAAGGCAAGCCGCGCCCCGCCGAGCTCGACCACCGCCGAATCGCCCAGACCGGCCAGGATCGGGTTGGCGAAGGCCGGCCCGAACAGGTGCTCCACGAGTTCGGCCGACATGGCCCCGCCCCCGCCGTGGCCCATCTGGATGGTCGGGCTGTTGCGCAACGGGACCGGGCAGG
>JACCUM010000432.1 GCA_013811805.1 Geodermatophilaceae bacterium
GTCGCAGAGGTCGTCGAACCCAAGGACATCACCAGCCGGATCTACCAACTCACCTGCTCGCCGGTGCACAACGAGGTTCCCCACCCGATGGTGCAGACCTTCAAGATCGGCTGGAGCAAGCCTGCTATCGCGATCACGGCGGCGCTGCGACGGCTGGCGCGGGTCCCCAGGACTCGACTGCGCTGGCGCAAACGATCCGGGCCCTTCTTCGGAAACGAACTAGCTGTCCTGACTCTCGACGGCACCCGCGCACAGGTGCGCTTCGAGAAGGCCGAAACCGGCGAGGATGGTAAGCCCATGCTGCGCACCGTCTTCGACGGTCGGCTCACCTGAGGCCTCAGCTCGGGCATCCAGACCTCGAAACGTCTGGCTCTTGACGGTGCCGACCGAACACCCGAGTACCCGTGCCGTCTCGACCTCGGTGAGATCCTCGTAGAAGCGCAGGACCAAGAAAGCACGCATCGTGCAGGCAGCCTGAGGATGCGCCGCCACATGTGCAGTTGCCCCAATCCGCTCGTCCTCGTATCCGACGCTGTCGGGCGGGTCGGCGAAGAGCTGCTCGCGGGAGGAGAACAACCGGGTCCAACTGATGTGCGTCCGGTTACCGGTGAGCACGTATCCGAAGCGGACGAGTGCGGGATAGGCCAGAGGTTGACAGACCCGATCATCTTCTTCTGGCGCTCGAGTAGCCTCTAAAACGGCGAGCGCGGGGTGGGTGCTCACAGGGTCATTTCGTTCAGGATCAAGCGGGTTACCTCGGTGGCCGTGTCCTGGCGCGGACTCGACACCGTTCACGCCGAAGAGCGAATCGAAGCCGTCGGAAGGGACCAGAGCGATCCGGTGCAGCAGCCCGAACAGGTAGTCCTCATCAGCTGGCGACATCGAGCCGGTGAGCACGTTGGCATAGAACTTCACGGCATCCTGTGCAGTGATCATGGTGTACCCCAGTAGTGCGGGTTCTCCGGAGGCTCTCATTCGGTCAGCTCGTGCCGGCTCAGTGCCGCCATGATGACAGCGACGCCGCCAAACTCCCTGTACAGACTGGAGGCCGAAGCATCGTCGGAGTCCATCAGCATGGTCTCCATCCGGCTCAGCTCCGACGAACCCAGCTCCACCTCGCCGAGCGAGGCGCAATAGAGCAGTTCCTCCGCGATGCGGACTTTGACCACCGAGGCTGACCCAACAGCGGTGTGCGCGTGCGAGCCGTTGTCGAGTAGTGGCTCGGGTGAGTTCCTGCTGCCCTGACTGTCAGTGGTGACGCATCTGGGCCGGCTTGCGCTTCAGGACAGCAGGGCGTCGGTGAAGGTCACCGGATCGAATGGCGCCAGGTCGTCTGGACCCTCCCCCAGGCCGATCAGCTTGACCGGGAGACCGAGTTCCCGCTGGACGGCGATCACGATGCCGCCCTTGGCCGTACCGTCCAACTTGGTCAGGACGACGCCCGAGATCTCCACCATCTCGGTGAACACCCGTGCCTGCACCACGCCGTTCTGACCCGTGGTGGCATCCAGCACGAGCAACGTCTCGGCCACCGGGCCGCGTTTCTCCAGCACCCGCTTGACCTTGCGGAGCTCGTCCATCAGCCCCGCCTTCGTGTGCAACCGGCCGGCGGTGTCCACGACGACCACGTCGACTCCGGCCTCGGCACCCTGCCTGACCGCATCGAAGGCAACCGAGGCGGGATCGCCGCCCTCGGGACCGCGGACGGTGCGTACGCCGACACGCTCGCCCCAGGTGGTCAGCTGCTCGGCCGCGGCCGCGCGAAACGTGTCGGCAGCTCCCAGGAGCACGCTGCGGCCCTCCCCCACCAGGACCCGGGCGATCTTGCCGCAGGTCGTGGTCTTGCCGGACCCGTTGATTCCGACAACCAGGACCACGGCCGGGTGTCCATCGACCGATGCCAGCCGCAGCTCTCGATCGGCATCGGGATCTAGGGCGTTGACCAGTTCGACCGTGAGCAACTCACGCAGCTCGTCGGCGGAGGCAGCACCGATGACCCGGGTCTGAGTACGCAGCCGATCCACGATCTCGGTGGTCGCGGCCACCCCGACGTCCGCGCCGAGCAGAGTGGCCTCGATCTCCTCCCAGTCGTCCTCGGTGAGCCGTTCCCGGGACAGCACCGAGAGCAGGCCCCGTCCGAGCGAGGACTGCGATCGGGCCAGCCTCGACCGCAACCGAAACATCCGGCTGGCCGACGGTTCTGGCATCTCGACCGGAACGGCGACTGTGCTCGGTCTCGGGGCGATGTCGATCGAGTCGCCATCCGGCCGGGTGGGTGGGCGCTCGAGCGTGGTGGTTCCAGAGCCGGCCGCGGTGCTGCGCGCGGCCGGGGGGTCGGCTAGGCGGGTGGTCTGTCGACCACGGCTGACTAGAAAGCCCGCGAGTCCCACGACGAGCAGAACGAGCACGACGATCCCGATGACGACGATGTCCACGCACCGAGTGTGTCAAAACGGGTGCCGCTCACATGCCCTGCATCCCGTGCTCAACAGCCTGGGTAGCGTCGCAGCGCGTGGAGTGGATCGAGGCGCTGGCGATCTTCACCGCCGGGATGGCCGCGGGGATGATCAACACCCTGGTGGGGTCGGGAACCCTGATCACCTTTCCCACCCTCCTCGCCTTTGGCTACGCGCCGGTGACGGCGAACATCTCGAACAACATCGGCCTGGTGCCGGGCGGAGTGTCCGGAAGCTTCGGTTACCGGGAGGAACTGAGCGGGCAGCGCGGGCGGATCTTGCGGCTCGGGCCGATGTCGCTACTCGGTTCGATCACCGGAGCGGTGCTCCTCCTCGTGCTCCCGGACGAAGCCTTCACAACGATCGTTCCGGTCCTGTTGGGGATCTCCCTGGTGCTGGTCATCATCCAGCCTTGGATGCAGCGCAAGCTCCAAGCGCGTCGGGAACGGGACGGCGGATCAGCGCCTGGCCGGGGACACGGCGCCCTGCTGGCGGTCAGTACGTACGCCGCCGGCGTGTACGGCGGCTATTTCGGTGCGGCGCAAGGGGTTCTGCTGATCGGACTGCTCGGCATCCTCCTGCCAGAGCCACTGCAACGACTCAATGCGCTCAAGAATGTGCTGTCCCTTGTCGTCAACTCGGTGGCCGCCGTGACCTTTGCGATCCTGGCCTTCGGCAGGATCGACTGGGCGGTCGTGGGGCTGATCGCTGGTGGTTCGCTGCTCGGTGGTTTTCTGGGTGCCGGGGTCGGCCGCCGGCTGCCGTCGGTGGTGCTGCGGGCCCTGATCGTCGTCGTCGGAGTGGTCGCGATCTGGCGGATCCTGACCTCCTGAGCCGAGGCGGGGCAGGCAACTGCTCGCACTACCGTTGTCCGGTGACCATCGGACTTCGGTTGGCGGCATTCAACATCGCCCACGGCCGCGGGCTGGACCGCCAAGTCGACCTCGACCGTACGGCCACGGTGATCCGGCGGATGGCCGCGCACGTCGTGTGCCTGCAGGAGGTGGACCGGCACTTCGGGGAGCGCAGTCACCACCTCGACCAGGCCCTTGAATTGTCCCGCGCGCTGGACATGCAGATGGTCTTCGGAGCGAGCCTGACCCGCTCGACCCGCGGCGGACGGCCCCGTGAGTACGGCAACGCGATCCTGTCCCGCCTGCCGATCCTCGCCCATGACCTGCACCCGTTGCCCGGCCGCCGCGGTCAGGAGCCGCGCAGCGCCCAGCGCGTCCTGGTCGAGCTGGACGCAGGCGCGCTCTGGGTGATCAACACCCACCTCAGCCCGCACAGTGCGCAGGATCGCGCCGTCCAGGCGCGAGCCGTCCGCGAGTTGGTCGCCGAGGGAATGGGTACCGCGGTGATCGCCGGTGACTTCAACGCCGACAACGACGCGCCGGAACTGGCCGCCCTGAAGGATCTCCGCGATGCGTGGACCGAATCCGGTCAGGGGGACGGTCGCACCCATCCGGCACATCGACCGAACCGGCGTCTGGACCACGTGCTGTGTTCGCCCGGGGTCATCGCCGCGTTCTCGCAGGTGATGCGCAGTGACGCCTCCGACCACCTGCCCCTGATCGTCGACCTGCTCATCTGAGCCGCCCGTGAAGTGACTTTCTCCGGAGAAAGTCACTTCAGCCGCGTCCCTGACCGCACATTCTCCGGAGAAAGTGCGGTTGGTGGAACTCAGGCCGAGGTCAGCTCCCGGATTCGCTGGCTGATCACCGTGGTGATCCCGTCCCCGCGCATGCTCACCCCGTACAGGGTGTCGGCGATCTCCATCGTCTTCTTCTGATGGGTGATAACGATCAACTGGCTGGAATCCCGGAGTGCCTCGATCAGTCCGAGCAGGCGTCCGAGGTTGACATCGTCCAGTGCGGCCTCGACCTCGTCGAGAATGTAGAACGGCGAGGGTCTGGCCCGGAAGATCGCCACCAGCAACGCCACCGCGGTCAGCGAACGCTCTCCACCGGACAGCAGCGAGAGCCGCTTGACCTTCTTGCCCGGTGGACGGGCTTCGACCTCGACGCCGGTGGTCAGCAGATCATCCGGATCGGTGAGGAACAATCGTCCTTCGCCACCGGGAAACAGCATCGAGAAGACCTTCTCGAACTCCCGTGCCACATCGACGAAGGCGTCGGCGAAAACAGCCAGGATCCGGCTGTCGACCTCACGGATGACCGAGAGCAGGTCGCGTTTGGTGTTCTTCAGGTCCTCGAGCTGGGTCGCCAAAAAGGCGTGGCGCTCCTCGAGGGCGGCGAACTCTTCCAGGGCAAGCGGATTCACTCTGCCGAGCAGCGCCAGGTCACGTTCAGCACGAGAGGCGCGCCGCTCCTGGCTCAGACGGTCGTAGGGAATGGCGCTGGGTTGCTCCAATCCTTGCGCCTGTGCAGCTGCCAGATCGGCCAGCGACGGCGGCACGAGCGCGCTGGGGGCGTATTCGCAGATCAGGATGTCGACATCTGCGCCGTACTCCTGGGCGGCCCGGTCCTCCAGTGCCTCGATCCGCAACCGCTGCTCGGCCCTGGCCACCTCGTCGCGGTGGACCTCGTCGGTGAGCCGGTCGAGGTCCGCGGTCAGTTCCCGGACCCGTGACCGAACCCCGAGTAGCTCGCCCTCCGTGCTGGACTTCTGCGCGGACAATCCATCCCGCTGCGCCTGTGCACGTTCCAACGAGGCGTTCACGTGCGCGATCGTCTGTTCCGCCGCGATGTGCACCTGTCCGGCGATGGCTGCCGCCCGCTGTCGGGCCGCGACGGTTGCCTCCTGTCGCATCCGGCTGGCCCGCTCCTGCTCGGCGGCCCGGTGTAACGACTCAGCACGGCTGCCCAGCGCGCGAACGCGTTCCTCGGTGGTGCGTACGGCGAGCCGCAGTTCCATCTCCTCCTGTCGCGCGCGGGCGACGGCTCGCTGCAACTCGTCGCGGTCGGCGGTGGACGGCTCGTCGGCCGACGGGGCGATCTGGGCTGCCTGCCACCGTTCTTCGAGCGCGGCCAAGCCCTCCAGATCGGCATCCCGGGCGCGCTGGACAGCCTCGCGCGACTGCTCGAGCCGAGTCGCCTCCGCTGCCGCCGACCGTGCCGCGGCACCCAAGTCACCCAGTCGCTGCGCCACTGCGGAATGCGCCGCATCCGACTCGTGCAGTGCGGCCAGGGCACTCTCCACGGCGGCCGAGCGCTGCGCTGCGAGGCGGCGGGTTGCCTCCAGGTCGGCCTGCAACCGGCTGCTGCGAGCTTGGGCGGCGGCATGCTCGCGCTGGGCGTCCTCGAGTGCGGCTTGGACCTCGATCGCGCTGGGCGCGCTGACCGATCCCCCGTAGGACCACTGCGCCCCGAGCAGGTCCCCCTCGGCGGTCACGACGCGCAGCCGCGGGTGGCTCTCGACCAGCCGTACCGCTGCATCGATGCCGTCAACGACTGCCACCCGGTCCAAGACACCAGCCAACGCGGCGGACAGCTCAGCCGGACCGGTCACCAGCTCGCGGACCCAGCGGGCACCATCGGGCAGGGGGGGCCACGAGGCGGCCGGAGCCACCTCCTCCAAGGCACGAGCTGCTGCGGGTTGCGTGGCACCGCTCGACAGTTCGGCACTGCCGACGAGGACCCCGGAGCGGCCCGCGTCATGAGCACGCAGGTACGCCAAGGCGGCCGCGGCATCGCGTGGAGTCCGTACTGCGATGGCGTCCGCGATCGGACCGAGCGCCGCGGCCACCGCGACCTCGTAACCGGGTTCGACCCGCAGTAGCGCCGACAGCGACCCCAGCAGGCCGGGAATCTCCTGGCTGGCGGTCAGGAGGGCACCGGCACCGTCCTTGCGGTGCAGCCCTTCGGCCAGCGCCTCTGCCCGAGCGCGCCAGGCGTCTCGCTGACGCTCGGCTTCGCGCTCGGCGTCGCTGAGCCGGGACACCTCGGTGGCGGCAGCCTCGTAATGGGCCACTGCGGCCTCGTGACGTGCGTCGAGGCTCTGCTCGGAAGTCCCGAGCTCACCGATCTCGCTCTCCACGGCCTGAAACTGGGCCGCGGCCCGCTCCGCGCGGGTACGGGCATCGCCCACGGCTCCGGTGAGCCGGCTGATCTCCTCTTCGGCTGCGCCGGCCCGACTCCGGACGGCCTGCAAGTCCCCGGCCAGACGGGCGAGGCCTTCTCGGCGGTCTGCCTGAGCTCGGGCGACCCGCACGAGTTCGTCCTCGGCCCGGCGCAGTTGCTCCTCCAACTCGGCCCGACCGCCCAGTGCACCGCTCAGACGTTCCCGCTCGCCGATCAGATGCCCGTCGAGCTCCCGGCGTTGCTCCTCCGCGGCCACCGCCTCCGCCTTGAGCGCTTCGGGGTCCCGGCCGGGCGGCGGCTCAGGCAGCGCTGCGGACAGGTGCCGGGCCCGCTCAGCGGCCAACTGGTGTGTGCTGCGCAATCGCTCACCCAGAGCCGAGAGCCGATACCAGACCTCTTGGGAGCCGACCAGAGCCGGGTTGATCCGGGCCAGGGCGCTCTCGAGCTTGTCCCCGCGGGCGTTGCTGGCACGCAACTGCGTGTCGACCTCGGACCGGCGTCCGCGGATGAGCTCCTCATCAGCCAGTTCCTTGTTCAGCGCGTCGCGCAGGGTGACCAGGTCATCGGCAAGCAGGCGAAGCCTGGCATCGCGCAGATCAGCCTGTACCGACTGGGCCCGCCGAGCCACCTCTGCCTGGCGGCCCAGCGGCTTGAGCTGACGACGCAGTTCCTCGGTCAGATCCCCAACCCGGTCGAGATTGACCTGCATGGCATCGAGCTTGCGAATCGCCTTTTCTTTGCGTTTGCGATGTTTCAAGACACCGGCGGCCTCTTCGATGAACCCACGGCGCTCCTCGGGACGGGCCGCGAGAACCGCATCGAGCTGGCCTTGGCCGACGATGATGTGCATCTCGCGGCCGATACCGGAGTCGGAGAGCAGTTCTTGGATATCGAGCAGCCGGCAGGACGACCCGTTGATCTCGTACTCGCTCTCTCCGGAGCGATACATCCGGCGAGTGATCGAGACCTCGCTGTAGTCGATCGGCAGCGCACCATCGGTGTTGTCGATCGTGAGGGTCACCTCGGCGCGGCCCAGCGGTGCGCGGCCGACCGTACCGGCGAAGATGACGTCTTCCATCTTTCCGCCGCGCAGGCTCTTGGCCCCCTGCTCGCCGAGCACCCACAAGATGGCATCGACGACATTCGACTTACCGGACCCGTTCGGACCGACCACGGCGTTCATGCCCGGTTCGAATCGCAGGGTGGTCGAGGACGCGAAGGACTTGAAGCCCTTCAGCGTCAGACTGGAAAGGTGCACGCGGCTCCAGAGCGGGTCGGGAAGAACGCCTCTGGCCGACACGGCGCCTGAGCGCAATGTGGGAAGGGCCGTACAGGAGGCTAACCGAGCCGTTGCCCGGGTGGGTGACCGGCGCGCCGTTCAGGGGGCCGCGCAAGCGCGCGGGCCAGGCCTCACCCAGCAGACCTCGTCGGCTGCGCTCAGGCTGGAACCGGCTCCGCGGGTGCCGAGGCCGCAGCTGCCAGCCGGCGCAGTCCGTCGCCGAGCAGAAGGTCGCGCTCCTCGCGCAGATCGGCCACTTCCACCTCGAGAGCCCGGACCCGGCGACGCAGGATCACCGTTTCCTCGAGGAGCAGCGACGATGGGGTGGCAACGTGACCCAGGAGGGCCTTGGCCATGTGAATATCCTCCGCTTGCACGTGGGAAGCCCGCGGGGTTGCTCGCGGGCGACTGTTCTTCAACAGACCACTAGGGTGACACTCGGCCACGCTGCGGTCAACGGCTGCCTGCCTCCCCCGGTTCCGCCGTGCGGTGAGGCTGGTCATAGCCCGTCCGGTTCTGGGACAGCACACCACCCACCGCCCGGCGTCGTGGTCTGGGCTGACAGCCGGGGCAGGAAAAGCTCGAGCGGTTCATGAAGGACTCCCGGCGCATCGGCGTACTGCACCGGGCACAGGGCTGGTCCTGTCGTCCATAGGCGTTCAAGGCGCGGGAGAAGTAACCGCTCTCGCCGTTCACGTTGACGTAGAGCGAGTCGAAGCTGGTGCCGCCCTGTCCCAACGCCTCGATCATCACCTCGCGGATCGCAGTGACCAACTCCCGGGCCTTTGTCACCGAGAGTCGATCGGTCGGTCGGCCACCATGCAGCCCCGCTCGCCAAAGCGCCTCGTCGGCGTAGATGTTGCCGATCCCGCTGATCAGAGTCTGGTCGAGCAGTGCGCGCTTGATCTCGGTGCTGCGCCGCCGGAGCCGGCTGATGAATACCGTCTCGTCGAACAGTGGATCGAGCGGGTCCCGTGCAATGTGGGTGAGACTGTGCGGCACGCGGTCTGGAGTCTCGCCGGCGGGTTCCACCCACAGCCCGCCGAAGGTCCGCTGATCGACGAAGCGCAGGTCCGGCCCATCGTCGGTGAACCCGATCAGGACCCGCAGGTGCGGACCCTCTGGAACCGACCGTGGCACGACCAGGAGTTGACCGCTCATCCCGAGGTGGCCGAGCAGCACCTGGTCGTCGGACAACGGCAGCCAGAGGTACTTCCCTCGGCGAGCCGCAGCGCGCACCGTACGGCCGACCAATGCGGCCGCGAACGCTTCCGGTCCACCGGGGAATCGGCGGATGGCACGCGGATGACGGGCCGATACCGAGCCGATCTCCCGATCCACCACCCATCGAGCCAGCCCGGCTCGGACCACCTCGACCTCGGGCAGTTCAGGCATCGCGGTCGCTAGTCCGTGGTGCCGCGCAGAGCCGAAAGCTCCTGCCAGGCCTGCTCGGCGGCATGCTGCTCGGCGTCCTTCTTGCTCCGCCCGGCTCCGCTTCCGTAGCGCTGACCACCGAGCTCGACGTAGGCGGTGAACCGCTTCTCGTGGTCGGGGCCGTCGTGGACGACCCGATAGGCCACCGCCCCGAGACTGAGCCGGGCGGTGAGTTCCTGCAGACTGGTCTTCCAGTCCAGCGCCGCTCCCTTGGTCGCTGCTTCGTCCAGCACGTCGGCGAAGAGCCGTTGCACCAGGGTGCTGACGGCGGGAAGGCCCTGGTCGATGTAGATGGCGCCCAGCAGAGCCTCGA
>JACCUM010000439.1 GCA_013811805.1 Geodermatophilaceae bacterium
CACTCGAGCCCGTAGGCCGCACCGGGCGCACCATGTGGCCCGACCCGTGACCGGCGTGATGCTCGATCAGCAGGGCACACCCGATCCGTGTGCGGATCATGTCCAACGCCTCAGCCAACAGGCGGGCCGGCCGTTCCTCACTGGGATCGCAGGCGGTCAGCTTGTACAGGGGGCCGATCACCAGCACGTCCGGGTCCGTGTGCTGCAGGCGCCTGAGCAGCCAGCCGAGATTACGGTGGCCTACCGCTGCTTCGGGGACGGCCCACCGGTTCTGCTCCTGCATGGCTGGCCGACCTCCTCCTACCTGTGGCGCAACGTCGTCGCGCCGATCGCTGAGCACAACCACCCGATCGTGGTGGACCTGCCCGGGTTCGGAGAGTCGAGCAAGCCGACCGAGGGCTACGACTTCGCATTCTTCGATCGGGTCCTCGACGGCTTTCTCGAGGCCCTCGGTATCGATCAGGTTGCTCTTGGCGCGCACGACCTCGGCGGTCCGATCGCTTTGCACTGGGAATCACCGGCCGGCGCGGCTCACCCGGCTGGCGTTGCTCAACACGCTGGTCTATCCCGAATTCTCCGCCGCGGTGATCGACTTTGCTCGTACGTTGGCCAGTCCTGACCGTCGCGACACATTGACCAGCCCGCAAGGCTTGGCTGCGCTCATGCGGTTGAGCGTGGCCGACCCTTCGACCATGACCGAGCGCTTCCCGATATCGCGGACACGGTCGACCGGTTGCGCGTGGACCTGCCGCACGCTGAGATCACCGAGTTGCCTGGCTGTGGACATTTCGTCCAAGAGGACGCACCGGATCAGGTCGGTGAGCTGCTCGCCCGCTTCTTAGCCGAGTAGGCCGAGCACAGTCGGCGCCGGCGGGCCTAGCCTGACTCGCCCAGTACCGCTGACACGACCTGGCCACCTCGTCACCAGGCATCGAGGATGATCTCGGCATGGCGGATTTCGTTGGTGCGGTCGACCAGGGGACGACCAGCACCCGGTTCATGATCTTCGACCACGACGGCAACGTGGTCGGCCGACACCAGTTGGAACACCAGCAGATCCTGCCGGAGGCCGGCTGGGTCGAGCACAACCCGACCGAGATCTGGGAGCGCACCTCCGCGGTCATCCAAACGGCTCTGCGCAAGGCGAACCTGACCAGCGCCGATCTCGCAGCGCTCGGGATCACCAACCAGCGCGAGACCACGCTCGTCTGGGACCGCACGACCGGCCGCCCGTACTACAACGCGATCGTCTGGCAGGACACCCGTACCGACCGGATCGCCTCAGCGTTGGACCGGGACGGGCGCGGCGACGTCATCCGCCGCAAGGCGGGTCTGCCCCCGGCGACGTACTTCTCCGGCGGGAAGATCCAGTGGATTCTGGACAACGTCGATGGGGTACGGGAGGCCGCGGGGCGGGGCGAGGCGATCTTCGGGACCACCGACTCGTGGCTGCTGTGGAACCTGACCGGGGGCACGGACGGCGGCGTCCACGTCACCGATGTGACCAACGCCAGCCGCACCATGCTGATGGACCTCGAGACGCTGCAGTGGGACGACGAGCTGCTCGGGTTCTTCGACATCCCGCGCGAGATGCTTCCGGTGATCCGGCCGAGCTCGGATCCGACGCCGTACGGTGCGACGCTCGTACGCGGCCCGCTGGCCGGTGAGGTGCCCCTCACCGGAGTGTTAGGGGACCAGCAGGCTGCGACCGTCGGACAGGTGTGCTTCAGTCCCGGCGAGGCCAAGAACACTTATGGCACAGGCAATTTCATGCTTCTGAACACCGGCACGGAGAAGGTCGCGTCGAAGGCCGGGCTGCTCACGACGGTCTGCTACCAGTTCGGCGACGCCGACGCGGTCTATGCACTGGAGGGTTCGATCGCGGTGACCGGATCGGCCGTTCAGTGGCTGCGAGATCAGCTCGGGATCATCAGCGGAGCCGCGCAGAGCGAGTCGCTGGCCCGTCAGGTCGAGGACAACGGTGGCGTCTACTTCGTACCGGCGTTCTCGGGTCTGTTTGCGCCGTACTGGCGTTCGGATGCCCGCGGCGCGATCGTGGGGCTGTCGCGATTCAACACGAACGCACATCTGGCGCGGGCGACTCTGGAGGCCATCTGTTTTCAGAGTCGCGACGTGGCCGAGGCGATGGTCACCGACTCGGGTGTGCGACTGGACGTGCTCAAGGTCGACGGCGGGGTCACGGCCAACGAGTTGTGCATGCAGATCCAGGCCGACGTGCTCGGCGTACCGGTGAGCCGCCCGGTCGTCGCCGAGACCACTGCGCTCGGCGCGGCGTACGTGGCAGGGCTGGCTGTCGGCTTTTGGGACAGCACCGAGGAGCTTGCGGCCAACTGGCAGGAAGACAGGCGGTGGGAACCGTCCTGGTCGGAGGACCAGCGGGAGGCTGCCTACGCTTCGTGGAAGAAGGCGGTCAGCCGGACCCTCGATTGGGTCGACGTCGACTGATCGGTCGACTGTGCCTCTGGCGGTTTTGGCGAAAACCGCCAGGTTGATCGTCGGTATGTCGAGCGCGGGCAGGAGGTCTTTCAGATCAGAGCCACCGCTCTGTCCCCAGAGTTCCGCGCCCAGTCCCTCGACCGGCTCGCCGATACCGAGGTCGATGTCCTGGTCATCGGTGGCGGCGTGGTCGGTGCCGGGTGCGCCCTGGATGCGGCCACCCGCGGCCTGACCGTCGGACTGGTCGAGGCCCGGGACTTCGCCTCGGGGACGTCCAGTCGGTCCAGCAAACTGATCCACGGCGGCCTGCGCTACCTGGAGATGCTCGACTTC
>JACCUM010000463.1 GCA_013811805.1 Geodermatophilaceae bacterium
CAACATCCAGGTGAGCTCGTGCTCGAATATTTCGACGTCTTCAGGCGAGGCGAAGTAGCCGTTGTCCCGGCCGGCCGCGGTGTAGGTCAGCACGACCCGGTCGATGAGTTGGCGCAGGCTGGATTCCCGCTGCGCCGTGCCGACCGCGCCGCGGAAGTACTTGGTGGTGACGATGTTGGCCGCGTTGACACTCCAGAAATCGGGGAACTCCACCCCGCGCTGCTCGAAGTTGATCGACCCGTCACGCCAGTTGGTCATCACGACATCGCGTCGTTCCCAGTTGACCTCGTCGTAGGGGTGCACACCGGCGGCGGTGTAGACCCGCTGCACGGCGAGCCCCTTCCCCGAGTAACTCGCGGCCCTCTTGCCTGGGGCGGGGGAATGCGCGACGTCGGTCACGGTCGTCCTCTCTAGACGTTTACAGGTGCGTTCTGGGAGTTGTTCGAGCGCCGGAGATCGGCGATGGCAGCCTCGAAATCGGCCGCTGAGGTGAAGGAGTTGTAGACGCTGGCAAAGCGCAGGTAGGCAACCTCGTCGAGTTCGCGGAGCGGCCCCAGGATGGCCAGGCCGACCTCATCGCTGGGGATCTCGGCGACCCCACTGACGCGAACGGCGTCCTCGACCTCCTGAGCCAGTTTGGCCAAGGCGTCCTCGTCGACCGGGCGGCCCTGGCAGGCGCGGCGTACGCCGGCGACGACCTTCGACCGGGCGAAGGGCTCGGTGACTCCGCTGCGTTTGATCACCGCGAGGGTGGCTTCCTCGACGGTGGTGAAACGACGCGAGCAGTCCGAGCAGGATCGGCGGCGACGGATGACCTGCCCCTCGTCGACCTCACGGGAATCCAGGACCCGGGAGTCAGGATGGCGGCAGTACGGACAACGCATGGCCGCTCCCCTCCTACGTGCCGCGGAGCGCTCAACTCAGCGGCCCTGTGGACGGCACAGCGAAGAACCTGTGCGTCGCCTGGGGGCGAACTGTGGGTGAGAAACCCCAACTTGTGGATGAACTACATGAGTGTAACCACTAGATGTAGGGGTTGACCATAGATCGGAGCACCAGATCTCGCAAGCGGATCCGCTGCTTTGCGCGTGACTCGGCGTGTCGCGAGCATGACCGGTCCGATCAGGGCAGGCGCAGTACCTGACCAGGCTGGAGGGTGGGCGAGTCCATGCCGTTCAGCGTCATGATCGCCGCGATGATCTCCCGGGGATCGGCGTCGGGGTCCACCCGCTCGGCCAGGCTCCACAGGGTGTCACCGGCGTCGACGGTGATCGTCGACCCAGTCGCCGGCACCAACGCGCCGGAGCCCGACCCCGCTTCGGAGCCTAGGTAGGACGCTTCCTGGTCCGCGTAGGAGGTGGAGGACGCGAACGGGACGATGGTGGCAAGCACGTCCACAGCGACGACGCCCACGGCGGTACAGCAGAGCAACCCGACTCCGGCGAGCAACCTGCGCGCTCGCATCGTCATCCGCAACGGCCGCTGCCCGGCGTCGGGCAGGACCGAGACCACCCGCGCCGCCGCAAGGACTGGTGAAAGCGTCGGCACCTGGAGCAGTGCGCGCATCGGTGGCGGGGGGACGAGTCTCACGCCGGCCACAGGCGGCGGCGAGGCGGCAAGAGTGCCGGTCCGGGTGAACGATGGACTGGCCGGCAGGCCGGTCGGACGCTCCAGGGTGGCAAGCATGGGATCCTCCTCAACAAGACGCCCGGGAAAGGGGAGATCGAACAGCTGTTCGATCGAACGTCTGTGCGATGTCTACCAGGCGGGTCCGACAAAACCCAGACTTGCCGGCACTTTTTCGAACAAATGTTCCCCCACCGCACTTCGGAGACAGGAGCAGCGGATGCGGGTCCTGTCGGCCGGAGAATCGGCGTTGCTGATCGAAGTCCGCGACCTCGCCGCGGTCCTGGCGCTGTCGGCGGCGCTGCGCGGGGAACCGATCGACGGGGTTGTCGAGGTCGTACCCGCGGCCCGGACGGTCTTGCTGCAGTGCGACCTTGGGGTCACGTCCCTGGCGGCCGTTGCGCAGGCCGTACGCCGGATGCAGCTCTCGTCCCAACCGTCTCGATCGGGCGATGTGGTCGAGATCCAGGCTACCTACGACGGACCTGACATCAATGATGTCCTGGTCTCGAC
This sequence comes from Geodermatophilaceae bacterium, assembly GCA_013811805.1. Lineage (GTDB taxonomy): Bacteria > Actinomycetota > Actinomycetes > Mycobacteriales > Geodermatophilaceae > JACCQS01. The sequence goes on from JACCUM010000463.1 coordinate 2,140, forward strand.
CGGGCTGACCCGCCATGAACTCATCAGGTGGCACACCGGCTCCGACTGGCAGGTTGCCTTCTGCGGTTTCGCCCCGGGATTCGGCTATCTGGTGACCGAGAATGCGCGGTCGGTCCCGCGCCGGGACACCCCTCGCACCAGCGTGCCCGCGGGATCCATCGGCCTGGCCGGGGAGTTCAGCGGCGTCTATCCCCGCGACTCCCCCGGTGGCTGGCAGTTGATCGGCCGTACCGAAATGATCCTGTTCGACCTCGACGCCGACCCGCCCGCGTTGCTGCGACCCGGCGTCGGTGTCCGCTTCGTGGACCGGACATGAATCCGGGCTCGCGCCAATTGCGCATTCTGGACCCTGGGCCGTTGACGACCGTTCAGGACGCCGGACGGCCCGGCCTGGCCCACCTCGGCATCGGGACGTCGGGCGCCGCCGATCGCGGCTCGTACCGCCTGGCGAACCGGCTGGTCGGCAATCGCGAGGACGAGGCCGCGCTCGAGGTGACTCTGGGCGGCCTGGTCGTACGGGCCGACCACGACCTCCTGATCGCCGTCACCGGTGCACCGTGCCCGCTCACCGTCGCCGAGATCGGGTACGGCATCAACAGCCCCATCTCCGTAATGGCGGGCCAGCAGGTCGGTCTGCGCAGCCCGGTCAGTGGGATGCGCAGCTACCTCGCCGTACGCGGCGGTATCCGGGTACCGGAGGTCCTCGGATCGCGCAGCACCGACACCCTGTCCGCGGTCGGCCCGGACCCGCTCGCAGGCGGCGACGTTCTACCGATCGGCTGGCCGTACGGCGCACAGCCAGAGCTGGACCTGGCCGCGGTCGCCGCCCCAGCTGAGACGGATCTGACCCTCTCGGTACGTCCCGGTCCCCGCGATGACTGGTTCACCTCGGCGGCCATGCACGACCTGCTCGAGGGCCGGTACGAGGTGACCGGGGAATCCAATCGGGTGGGCATGCGGCTGTCCGGGCCGGAACTGAAGCGGTCCCGAACCGGGGAGCTTCCCAGCGAGGGCACGGTCACGGGCGCGCTACAGGTCTCGCCGTCCGGTCAGCCCACGCTCTTCCTTGCCGACCATCCTGTGACCGGTGGGTATCCGGTGATCGCGGTGGTCGCTCGGGCCGATGTCGACCGCGCCGCACAGGCCAGGCCGGGTCAGCATCTGCGGTTCCGCCTCGCTGGCCGCGGCTGAATCGGCAATGCTCAGGCGATGACTCGTTCTGCGTTGCTCACCGGAGTCAGCCGGCGCGTCGGAATCGCCTGGACTGTGGCCGAACACCTCCAGCAACAGGGTTGGACCCTGAGCACCAGCGGGTGGCCGGCGCACGACCAAGAGCAGCCATGGGGCGGCGACGAGAGCCCGCCTGACAATCCCAGCTGGAACTGGCGGCCGGCAGACCTCGCCGACCCCGCTGTCCCGGATCGCCTGGTCGCCGAGCACGTCGCCGTGCACGGTGGCATCGATGCGCTCGTGGCTGTGCACGCGCGATCCTCCGCAGCGGGACTAGGTGAGCTGATCGCGGCAGAACTCGACCTCACGTTCGCGATCAACACCCGGGCGACGTTGTTGCTGGTCCGGGCCGCGGCGGCAGCCGGAGTCCGTCGAGTTGTCCTGTTCACCACCGGCGTCCACCGTGACCCAATGCCGACCGAGATCCCGTACGCGACGTCGAAAGCCGCCCTACAGGGCATGACCTCGACCCTTGCTGCTGCCCTGGCCCGGCAAGGAACCACCGTCAACTGCATCAACCCCGGACCCGTGGACACCGGATACGCCGACGAGTCAGCCGCCGCTCATATCGCGGCCCGCATGCCCGCCCGACGATGGGGCCTACCCAGCGACATCGCCCCGATCGTGGCCTGGCTGCTCTCCGATGAAGCGCACTGGGTCACCGGGCAAACCCTTGATGCCGACGGTGGCTGGACCCTGCGGTCGGGGGTCGAACCGGCTCCATAGGGCACGGTCCGGGCCTCCGGATCTACCCAACTCCTGCCCGCTCGTCGACGGGGTCGTGCAGGTCGATTCGTGAGGTCTCCGGAGCGAGCAGGACGCACACAGTCGTGACGAGCAGCAAGGCAACCACGTACAGCGAGACCACGAGGGAGGTGTCGAAACGGTCGAGCAGGGCCACCGAGATGATCGGGGCCAGCGCACCACCGAAGATGCCCGCCACCTGGTAGCCCATGGACGCGCCGCTGTAGCGCACCCTGATCGGGAACATCTCGGCGATGAGTGGCTATCCGATCGGCTCCGGCGTGTCGTTCGAACACATGTTTGAATCCGGGCCGGCGTTGGGTTAGCGTTCTGGGCGAGCAAAGGGCAGCTTGGAGGCGGATCAATGGGTAAACAGAGCGGTACGGCCAAGGGGCCTACCACCAAGGGGAGCAACGTGCAGACGTTCCCGGACCGGCCGGACTCCGGCGATGGATTGACCGTTCGCCAGCGCCGGGTGCT
>JACCUM010000161.1 GCA_013811805.1 Geodermatophilaceae bacterium
CTGTGGGACGACACCGCCCTGGTCGAGATCCAAGGCATCGCCGCGCTCACACCTGGCTGAAGTAGTCATGAGCGATTAGTGACGGGACTGCAGATCACGGACGCCTGCGCCCGGCCAAGATCGCAACCCCAGCGATCGCAGGAGCGCGTCGGCGCCCGTACCGTCGACAGCCGTGACCGATGCCGATTTCTCGCACCTCGCCGCTCTGCACACGCTTGGAGAGAAGTCCGTTCCGCAGGTTGTTGTGGAGCTGGCCGGGGCCCGCGCTGCCGACCTCATCTGGCGAAATGAACTCGGTGGGCTGACGTTTCGCATCGGCGATCAGTTCGTCAAGTGGAATCCACGGCGCACCGGCATCGACCTGGATCGTGAACGGGTTCGTCTGGAATGGATCTCGAGGCGTCACCCAGCGCCTCGGGTCGTCGCTTCGGGTGCTGACGATGAGGCGCAGTGGCTCGTCACCGCGGCTCTTCCCGGCGATTGCGCGGTGGGAGACACCTGGCGCACTCGGCGAGCTGAGGCGATTCAAGCGATCGCCGCCGGCCTACGGGCCATCCACTCGATCCCTATAGACGACGTCCCAGCCCACTGGACGTCTGAGGTGTGGGTGGGCCGTACCCCCGAGTCTTTGGGACCCCGCCCGCCGACGGATCAGTCCGTGCTGGTCCACGGTGACGCATGTGCGCCGAACACGCTTATCTCGGCAGAAGGCCAATGGACGGGCAATGTCGACTTCGGTGATCTGGCGGTCGGCGACCGATGGGCGGACTTGGCGATCGCGTCGCTCAGCCTCGACTGGAACTTCGGCGAGGGGCATCAGCACGAACTGTTCGACGCCTACGGGGTCGATCCGGACGTGGAGCGCATCCAGTACTACCGGTCGCTCTGGGAGCTCGAGTCCTGACCCCTCCGGTTGAACCGGCGTTACAGCCAGACCGTGACAAGGTTGGACCGTGACAAGGTTGGACCGTGACTGGCATGCCCGTACTCGAGCTGACGACCGTCAACATCGGTGCCCCCGACCCCGGCGCCCTGGCCCGCTTCTACGAGCGACTGCTCGGGTGGCAGATCCGAGCCGAGGAGCCGGACTGGGTGGTGCTGAAGAACCCGAATGCCGGAGCGACGCTGTCCTTCCCGCCGGCCGCGGGGACCAGCACATGATGCTGCACCTCGAGATCCGCGTCGAAGACCTGGAAGCCGCGCTCGCCCACGCAGTCGAGTGCGGCGCCACGCCGGCTGACTACCAGCCCCAGGACGACGTACGGGTCTGCCTGGACCCGGTCGGACATCCGTTCTGTCTCTGGCTGGGGTAAGGAACGCCCCGCCCCGCTCAGAGAGCGACCTTTCGGCTCCCGCACGACAAACACGGCGGACATACTGAAGCGGGACCGCATTGATCGAGGGAAGGAGCTCCCGGAGTGCAGCTGATGCCCTCGGCACACATCGACACGTTCGCGCGGGACAACCTGCCGCCGGCCGATCAATGGCCCGAGCTGCGCTACGACCTGCCGGAGCTGACCTATCCCGACCAGGTCAATGCGGCCAGCGCCTTGCTCGAGCGTGGCCTGGCCGTTGGCGGAGCCGACCAGCCCTGTCTGCTCGCTCCGGACGGTACGAGCTGGACGTATGCCGAGGTCGCCGCCCGTACGGCCCAGGTGGCCCACGTCCTGACTGACGATCTCGGCGTCGTGCCCGGCAACCGGGTCCTGCTCCGCGGGCCGAACAACCCGTGGCTGGTGGTCAGCTGGCTGGCGGCGCTGCAGGCCGGGGCGGTCGTGGTCAGCACGATGTCGCTCCTGCGCACGGGGGAACTGGCCGTCGTCGGCGAGATCTCGGCGGCGCAATTCGCGATCTGCGATCACCGCTTCATGGCCGACCTGCAGGCCGCTGCGTTGCCCGGGTTGGTGACTCTGACCTACGGCAGCGACGCGCCGGATGACCTGAGTTCTCGGGCGGCCGCCAAACCGAGGACCTACGACGCCGTACAGACCTCCGCCGACGATGTCGCGATTCT
>JACCUM010000484.1 GCA_013811805.1 Geodermatophilaceae bacterium
ACCGGTCCCTGGTTCCAGGTTGCGTTGCCCTGTCCGCTGGGGATGCGGCCCAGGGCGGGGTTCGAACTCTTCACCAATGGCTCCTTAGTCGCAGACGTGTTGCTGTCCAGATTAACGCGTGGACGTATGTGTGGGTTCCGGTCTGACGCACTTCTCTGCTCCCCGGTTCCGTGATCATCCGGGCGGCTGATCTGGAGAGGTGCCCCCGGTGGGATTCGAACCCACACTGGGGCCCTTTTAAGGGGCCTGCCTCTGCCGTTGGGCTACGGGGGCCTAAGCAAGCCTAGGCCGGTTCGCGCTTCAGTGAGTGACCGCGCTCTCGGCCGCGGTGGTGAACTCCCTGCGGGGGTCTTGGATCTGGCCCAGGGAGGTGACCTCCCGGCGAAAGAGCAGCGCCAACGTCCAGTCAGCGAGCACTCGGATCTTGCGGTTGAGCGTCGGCACCCGGCTGACGTGATAGGTCCGGTGCAAGAACCAGGCCAAGACGCCCCTGATCTTGATTCCGTAGATCTGGGCCACGCCCTTGTAGAGCCCGAGGCTGGCCACCGATCCGGCGTTCTTGTGCGAGTACGGCGTAGGTGCGCCCCCTCGGATCACCGAGACGATGTTGTCGGCGAGCACCTTGGCCTGGCGTACGGCGTGTTGCGCGCTCGGGGCCGTACGCGCGCCAAGCTCGCTCACGCTCAGGTCCGGTACTGCAGCACAGTCGCCGGCCGACCAGGCATCGGCCGTGCCACGGACCCGCAGGCTCGCTTCGCAATCGATCCGACCCCGGCTATCGAGTCGAAGGTCGGTCGCGCGTAGCAGCGGATTGGGCTTGACGCCAGCGGTCCACACGACGGTGTCGCAGGCGTAGCTGTCCCCGTCACCCAACACCACCTGGCCGTCGACCATGGACTCCAGCCTGGTGTTGAGCCGGATGTCCATGCCACGACGCAGCAACTGGTCGACGGTGTAGGCGGCAAGATCCAGGCTGACCTCGGGCAGGATCCGTGGACTGGCCTCCACCAGAATCCAGCGCATCTCATCCTTGCCGATCTGCGGGTAGTACTTCTTGACCGCGTACCGGGCCATGTCCTCGAGTTCGGCGAAGGCCTCGATCCCGGCATACCCTCCGCCGACGAAGGTGAAGGTCAACGCGCGCCGGCGGACCGCGTGCTCCGTAGTCGAGGCCGCCGCGTCCAAGCAGGACAAGACCTTGTTGCGCAGGAAGATCGCCTCGCCGACGTTCTTGAAGCCGATCGCGCCCTCGGCCAGACCCGGGATCGGCAGCGTCCGGGAGACCGAGCCGGGTGCGACGACGATGATGTCGTACTCGATCTCGTAGGCCGCGCCGTCTGACGGCGACACGGTCGCGGAGTGTGACCGGTGGGTGATCTGGGTGACCGTGCCGGTCACGACGGTGCAGTGTTTCAGGACCCGTCGCAGGGAGACGACGACGTGGCGTGGCTCGATGGATCCGGCTGCAGCTTCAGGAAGAAACGGCTGGTAAGTCATGTGCGACTGCGGGTCGACGACGATGATCTCGGCCGCTCCACGAGTCAGCTTTCGCTGCAGGCGAAGTGCGGTATAGAGACCCACATAACCGCCACCGACGATGAGGATGCGTGGGCGGGAACTGCTCACTGCGCTGCTCGCCTCATGCCGGCCAACCCTAGTGAACCCTGTCTGGCCGCTACGCCCCGCCCGGACCGGTATCGTCGCCCCTCGCCAGCACGCGGGCATGGGACAGAACGGAGTCCAGCATCGCTTCGGTGAGGACGCCGGTGAAGGTGTTCTGCTGGCTGACGTGATAGCAGCCAAGCACGTCCAGCGTGGGCCGTTCGGGATGCTGGATCTCCGCCTGAGCGCCGTGCCCGAAGCGCGGCCGGGGACGCGGGATCACGTACGACATGACGGCCAGCACCGGCCACAAAGCGTTCCAGCCGAACTGGCCAAGCACGACGACGACCCGGAGATTCGGCAGCAGGGCGAGCTCACGGGCCAGCCAGGGTGCGCAGGTGTCCCGTTCCTCGAGAGTCGGTTTGTTGGCCGGCGGGGCGCACCGCACGGCGGCGAAGATCCGGGTGTCGGTGAGCCGGAGTCCGTCGCCGATCCTCACCGAGGTCGGCTGATTGGCGAGGCCCATGCGGTGCAGAGCCGCGTAGAGCCAATCACCGCTACGGTCCCCCGTGAAGACCCGTCCGGTCCGGTTGCCACCGTGCGCTGCCGGAGCCAGGCCCACGATCGCGATCCGGGCCTCGTCCGGGCCGTAACCGGGTACGGGCCTGGCCCAGTAGGTCCAATCCTGGTACGCCGCCCGCTTGCCTCGCGCCACCTCTTCCCGCCACCGGACAAGTCGCGGACATGCCCGACAGTCGCTGACCGCTAGATCGAGGCTGGGCAGGTCTGTCACCATCGGTGCGAACGTCGCGGGGTAGTCGCTTCGCTCGACGTCCATGGACTCATCGTGCACCCCGCCGGACGCAAGCCGGTGGCGCTAGCCACGCTGGCCCAGGCATGATCGAGCCACACGTCGGGCCGTTGTGGTCACGGCCAGGAAAGGAGCACCGGTGGCCAAGAGGACCAAGGGGTCGTTCTTCTGGAAGCTGCTCGGGTTCTCGTTCGCCATCCCCGCTGGCGTCGCCGTACGGAAGATGCTCGATCGGGTGTGGATGCGCATGCGCGGGAGTGCGCCGCCCAAGAACCCGGCCGCACCGGGCACCAAGTGGAGCGAGGCACTGACGTGGGCCGCGGCTTCCGGGGCCGGCATTGCCTTCGGCCGGCTGGTCGCGGCCTGGGGCGCGGCCGGTGTGTACAAGAAGCTGACCGGCAAGCTGCCTCCGGGACTCGAGTCCGAAGGGCCCTGACTCTCAGCTGCCGAGTCGCTCCGATCAGCCGGACTCAGCCGGGATCGGGCGGACTTTGATCGGCCAGTGAGGCAGCGATCCCGTCCAAGATGTCGTGCTCGCTGACCAGCAGACCGTCGATCTCCCAGGCGTCCATGATCACCCGCAGGATCAGCGCACCAGCGCCGATCACGTCGACCCGGCCCGGATGCATCGTCGGGAGTGCGGCGCGCTGCACCCGACTCATCGTGAGCAGTCCGGCGGTCGTAGAACGCACATCACCGACCGGGATCCGGCTGTGGTGGATTGCGGAGGCGTCGTAGGCCGGCAACCCCAGCGCGACGGCGGCCACCGTCGTCACCGACCCGGCTAGGCCGATCAGGGTGAGCGGCTGGTCAACCTGAACGGATTCGGCGACCGAGCGCAGGGCCACTCGGATGTCGGCCTCCGCGGCCCCGATCTCGTCCGGTGTGGCCGGATCGCTGGCCAGGTGCCGTTCGGTCAGCCGTACGCAGCCGATGTCGACCGACAGTGCAGCGTTCACCGCCCCAGAGGTTCCGAGGACGAACTCGGTCGAGCCGCCGCCGATGTCGACGACCAGGTACGGAGCAAGCGGTGGAGGGGCCACAGTCGAGAGGTCGACGGTCGCGCCGGCAAACGACAATGCCGCCTCCTCGGCTCCGGTGATCACCTCGGCCGGCTGACCCAACAGGTCAGTCACCATGGCATCGAAGGCAGCCCGGTTCCGAGCATCCCGGGTGGCGCTCGTGGCGACCATCCGGACCCGTTCGGCGCCGAGGTCTGCTATCTGCGCGGCGAAGGAGGCCAACGCGACGCGGGTGCGTTCGATCGCCTGCGGCGCCAGCTCGCCGGTCCGGTCGACACCGGCTCCGAGGCGGACGATCTCCATGCGCCGCAACACCTCTGACGGCGCCTGGCCATCCTGGAGGTCGGTGATCAGAAGCCGGATCGAGTTCGTCCCGCAATCGATGGCGGCGACGCGCGTCATCAGTTCCTGTCTCGGTCAGCGGGTGCGGGAAGCCCTGACGGGCTGCTTGCTTGCTCCGCCGACACGCAGGGACCGTTGCGCCACCAGGGCGGGATCACGGCCAGGGCCTCGTCCCCGAGTGGATTGACTCCCGGTCCGACGGCGAGCGCGTGTGCGACCAATACGTGCAAGCACTTCACCCGCTCCGGCATTCCGCCGGCCGAAGCGTCAGTGTCCAGCTCACCGAGCGCATCGCGTTCACGCAGGTAAGACTCGTGCGCACCTCGGTAGGCCGTACGAAGGTCGTTGTCGGTGGCCAGGCGTTCGGTCATCTCGCGCATCACCCCCGCTGCCTCCAACCGGCTGACCGCGGCGACTGCTCGCGGACAGGTCAGGTAATACAGCGTCGGAAACGGGGTGCCGTCGGCCAGCCGCGGTTGGGTCTGTACGACGTCGGGCAGACCACAGTCACAGCGATGGGCCACGGCTCGCATCGCCCGCGGCTCGCGGCCGAGTTGGGCGGCCACGATCGCCCGGTCGGCTGCCTGCGCCGGTAGCAGTTGCCGGGTTTCGCCAGGTTGACTCATTCGCTCATCCGCCGCCGTCAGCGATCTCGACGGAGTCGAGCACGCGTTCGAACCAGGCGACCTCGCCCCGCTCGGATGCGGGCTCACCTTGGCCGGCCACGGCCTGGGCCTGTCCGCTGTCGTCGATGACGTAGAGCAGGTCTCCTGGCATCACATACTGCAAGCGGGTCTGCGCCTGGGTCTCGATGAAGGCCGGGTCGTCCAGCTGATCAACCTGCCCTCGCAGGTCTTCGACCCGTTCTTGGGCGGCGAGATTCTCGGCTGCCAGACGATCGATGGTGGCCTGTTGGGCGAGGTAGCGCTGTAGCGGATAGGCCAGGCTGACGACCAGTAGTACGACGACGGCTGCCAGCAGAATCGCTCGTCCGGTGAGTCGCGCCGTCCAGCGCTGGGCGGCCTGCGGCATGGCCGTCGCCCGGGTGGGCCCCGGTCCTCGGGTGCTGCGTTTATCGCCTGGCCCGCGCCCTCGACCCTCCGCGCGAGTCAGCTCGCCGGCTGCACCGCGGCCACTGCCACGGCTTCGCTCCGGACCGCGCGAGCGCTCTCCCCCGCGGGTCCGGTCGTGTGCCGAGCGCCGGCCGTCCGGGCGGCTGGCCCCGGTCAGTCCGTTGCGCCGGCCTCCACGTCGGCTTCCCGGCCCGCCGGGGGCACTCATGAACGGCGTGAGCGTTTACGCGCTCTGGATGTGGACAAGGCACGCGACCCGCTGCCCTGCCCAGCATCGGTATCGGCCCCAGCGTCGCGCCTGGACCCGGCATCCGGCTCGACGGCATCGGTGATGCCAACCCGGTCCCGAGAAGTGTTGCCGTACCGCGGGAACGCACCGGCGCCGGCGTACCGGGCGGCGTCGTCGAGCTCTTCCTCGATCCGTAAGAGCTGGTTGTACTTCGCCACGCGTTCGCTGCGCGCGGGGGCTCCGGTCTTGAGCTGGCCACAATCGGTGGCTACTGCGAGGTCGGCGATCGTCGTGTCTTCGGTTTCCCCTGATCGGTGACTCATCATGCAGCGGTAGCCGTTTCGGTGCGCCAAGGTGACGGCATCAAGGGTCTCCGTCAGCGTGCCGATCTGATTCACCTTGACCAGCAAGGCATTTCCCGCACGACGTGCGATCCCGTCGGCCAGCCGCTCAGGGTTTGTGACGAACAGATCGTCGCCGACCAACTGCACGCGGCCGCCGAGAACCGTGGTCAGTTCGACCCAGCCGTCCCAGTCCGCCTCGTCCAATGGATCCTCGATCGACACGATCGGATAGCCGTCGACCAGATCGGAGTAGTAGGAGATCAGCTCGGCGGCGCTGGTGCTCCTGCCCTCGAAGGTATAGCTGCCATCACGATGGAACTCCGAGGCTGCGACGTCCATCGCGAGCACGATGTCGCTGCCCAGGGAATAGCCGGCCTCCTCGACCGCCTCGGCGATCAGGTCCAATGCGGCGCGGTTGCTGGGCAGGTCCGGAGCAAAGCCACCCTCATCCCCCAGGCCGGTGGAGAACCCCTGAGCCTTGAGAACAGCCTTGAGCGCGTGGTAGGTCTCCACGCCGACCTGCAGGGCCTCGGCGTACGTTGCGGCCCCGATCGGGACGATCATGAACTCCTGAACGTCCACATTGGAGTCGGCGTGCGCCCCACCGTTGAGAATGTTCAGCATCGGGACCGGCAACAGGTGGGCCGATGGGCCGCCGATGTAGCGGAAGAGCGGCAGTTCGGCGGAGTCAGCTGCCGCCTTGGCGACGGCGAGGCTGACCCCCAGGATGGCGTTGGCTCCGAACCGGGACTTGTTCGGTGTCCCGTCCAGATCGATCAACCGCTGGTCGAGCAACCGTTGCTCGCTGGCCTCCATGCCGACGATCTCCGGGCCGAGGTCGTCGAGGACCGCACTGACCGCTTGGCTCACGCCTTTGCCGCCGTACCGGGATCCGCCGTCTCGTCGCTCGGCTGCCTCGAAGGCTCCGGTCGACGCGCCACTGGGTACGGCGGCCCGAGCGAAGGAACCGTCATCTAGGGCAACCTCCACCTCGACGGTCGGGTTACCTCGGGAATCCAGGATCTCGCGGGCGCCGACGGCGCCGATGATGGCCACAGCGCGAGCCTAACGAGAGCGCGACCGGGTCTAGGCGAAAGCGCCCGGCGTGGCTGGCACTATCGACGTCGTGGCTGACTCCGTGCCCAGCAAGGCGGCGGCGGATGAGCCGTCCCGAGCGCGCGGTCTCACGCCGCGGGCCAAGAGACAACTGCTCCTGGGGGTCCTTCCGGTCGCGGTGATCGCCGTCGCGCTGATGGCGTCCTTGAGTTCCTCCTTGCCGAGCGCCCGCGCCCCGTTGACCGCGGCCACCCAGACGGCTACGGCCGAGGTTGTCGCCGACGGCGCGGCTCCGGACGGTCGAGGCGTCGAGGTGTCGTTCACCGATGCCAATGGTGAGGAGCGGACCGGCGTCATCGTTCTTGCCCGCCCCGAGGACATCCCCGATGGCGCTGAGATCGGCGTGCAGTACGACCCGGACGATCCGGCTTCGGTCTACGCCGAGGGCGATGCCGCCCATCTGACCGTACGGAACCTGCTGTTCGGGCTCTTCTGGGTCGGGCTGGTGCTGACGGTCTGCGCGTCCATCACCGTGTTCCGACTGGTCTCCCGTCCTCGGCTGCGCCGGCGTGCGGCAACGCCTGCCACGGCACGGCGCGTACGGGTACGGCGTGGGCTCAGCGACCGGAGTTGGCTGGTACTCGACCACGGGGGTGCCGTTTCCTGGGTGCCGGTCTACTGGGACGAGGCCATTTCTGCGTTGCCCAGGGACACTCAGATTACCGTGCACGGCAACCCTCGTCGGAATCGGCTGCTCCTCCCGGTGATCGACGGGGCGCCGATCTGGCCCTCCGGTGTCCGGCGCGAGAGCGCCCCCAAAGGCGAGGCGACCCAACCACCACCGCTGGATCCGCCGCCGCGCAAGAGCCTGCTTCGGCAGTTTCGCGGCGACGCGGCTGGTCTGCTCTTGGCACCGCTGCTCGGCCTGCTGTGGGCCTACACCGACGAGAGCGGCGTCGCCGGCTTTCTCGCTGCGACCGCGCTCAGCGCCGGGGTGCTCTTCTGGCTCCCATCAATCTTCGGCTCGGACCCGACCGGCCCGAGCGACGACGAATAGGTTTGCGTCAACCAGGTCCGAACCCGACCGCGAGCCGTCGTCCGGCACCACCTGGCGCGCCATGACTGCATGGGCGGCATGCCGAGTCGCCAAGGTGCCCGAGCGAGGTCGACGTTCCCGGCGGGCTCAAGCTCGCGGAACAGCACCGTCCGAGGCTGCCACCCCGCGCTCGCCTTCGAGTGAGATGAAGATCCCGGCCCGGACAGCCGACCGCGCATCGTGACAGTCGGCTCGACGACGTAGACGGCCGCGGTGCCTTGTCGCCGTCCGTGGCTGCCGATTCGCCGAGAGCCGCAACGGGTTATGGCCCGGGGCCAGGGTCGGCGGCGGGTGGCCAGTCGGTTCGGGGTGGTGGTGGTCGGTGGGTGGGTTGATCCGGGGCCGGCGGTTCGAGTCTAGGCGTGCCGGCGGGCGGAGCCAGATCCGGCCGCGGTAGTAAAAGCGGTCCCACTCGCCGGCCCCGATGTCGCGGTGGTGGTGCCAGCAGAACAGGCCCCCGTTGGCCTGATCGGTCCGCCCACCCTCGCTCCAGGGGATCAGGTGATGGATCTGACACCAGGAGACCGGGCGTGCGCAGCCCGGCCAGACGCAGCCGCCGTCGCGGATCTCGAGCGCGGTCCGGGGTGCCCCGGTGTACAGGCGCCATTCCCGGCCGACATCCACCGGCTGCCCGTGGCCGCCAGGACGGCCGGGATCGGGCTGGCGTCGCAGGCCAGCATCCGGGCCAGGGTGGGGCTGATGTGGGTCCCGTCAAGCCCGCACGGAACATGTGGCCGATCCTGGTGATCTTGACCTTATTGCGGTTTTCCGCGCGTTTAGTCGGCGTGTCGCCACCAAAAGGTCAAGATCACCAAGCAAACCCCCCACCACACCGCGCCCGAGTTCGCAGATGCCTCGACCGCCGGCCGTCCGCGGACGCGGAGAGAAGCCGTAGCCCGTTGGCTGCGCTCTTCGATCTGACGGCCGACGGATCAGAGCGTCGCCAGATCATGGCTGTCACGCGTCGCGGCGTTTCAGGACCGCGGTGGCCACCCCCAGCAAGCCGAACGCCACACCGGCCAGCAAGCCCAGCGAGCCCAGCGTGCTCAGCGGATCGGTGACGCCGGTGATCATGGGATCGCCGGCGAACAAGGTCCCGTTGACGAAGGGCAGCAACCGGTAGATGTCGGCCCCGACGCTGGGGATCAACAGGACCAGATTCTCGACAGCCAATGCCCAGATGAGCAACAGCGGCACCGCACCGGCCGGGTGGCGGACCAACGAGCCGACGGCAACGGCGATGACCGCCAACAGTGCGTAGACCACGCCGTAGCCGGCCACCATTCGCCAGTCGTCGGCCGTACGAAGGGCCAATCGGCCGGCTGTGTCGAAGAACTTGGACACCCCGTACGTAGCGAACGCGGCGAGTTCCCCGATCAGGAAGGCCACACCGGCAATCACGGCGGCCTTGGTCCAGAGCACCCTGGCCCGGCTGGGCTGGGCCTGCAGGGTGGTGCGAATGGTGCCGTAGCGGTACTCACCGGTCACCGCGAGAGCCGCCAGCACCAAGACCACCGCGGCGGCGAACTGCATCCCCGCCAGACTGAAGAAGATCGCGATTTCCTCGCCGGAGTCGGCGGTGATCAACGCTCCGAAGGTCATCGGGACGACCAGAGCCACCAGCATGCACCACCACGGCGAGCGGGTGGAGCGCAGCTTGATCCACTCGGATCGGAAGACGCTCAGCGCGCCGGGTCGACGAGGTGGCGAGGAGGGCGGTACGGCGGCGGCAGCTGGCTGCGGGTCCTCGCTCGCGTGCAGAGCCGGTTCGGTACGTGTGTCGGTGCTCATGGTGCTCACTTTCCGGCCGCCGCGAGGGCGAACTCATGATCGGAGGTCGCGCCGTCCGGGACCCCGGAAGCGCTGTACTGCACGGCATCTGCGGTCAGCTCCATGAAGGCCTCCTCTAGCGACGCGCGCCGCAGAGACAACTCGTGGATGATTGCTCCGACCCCGGCGGCCAGGTAGCCGACCTGGTCGGTGGTGATGGCCGCACCGGTGATCAGGTACGTGTCTGGGCCGTCATCGTGAACCTCTAGGCCAGCCGACCGGAGCTGGGGCAGGACAAGCGAAGAATCCGGCGTGCGCAGAACGACGCCGGCAGTGACGGCCTGGTCGAGGAACGCCTGGGTGGAACAGTCGGAGATCAACGCGCCACGCCCGATGACGATCAGATGCGTTGCGGTGAGCGCCATTTCAGAGAGCAGATGGCTAGACACAAGCACCGTACGGCCATCACGGGCCAGGCCCTGCATCAACGTCCGGATCCAGACGATGCCTTCCGGATCGAGACCGTTGACCGGTTCGTCGAACATCAGCACATCGGGGTCGCCGAGCAACGCGCCGGCGATCCCGAGTCGCTGGGACATTCCCAGGGAGAACGCTCCGGCCCGTTTGTTGGCGACCGCGCTGAGCCCCACCATCTCGAGCACCTCGTCGACCCGGCGCTCGGGTAGCTCGGCGAGGGCGGCCATCGCGGCGAGATGGTTGCGGGCCGACCGGTTGGGGTGCACCCACTTGGCGTCCAGCAACGCCCCGATCGTAGGCAGCGGATTGTCCAACTCGGCATAGCGACGGCCACCGATGGTGACCCAGCCCGAGGTCGGCCGGTCCAGCCCCAGGATCATCCGCATCGTCGTCGACTTGCCTGCCCCGTTCGGCCCGAGAAAGCCGGTCACCACACCGGGTTCCACTGAAAACGTCAGTGCGTCGACGGCAGTGAGTTGGCCGTACTTCTTGGTGAGGCTGCGGGCCTCGATCATCATGGTCCTCCTGTGGATTGGTCGCTGATCATGAGTTGATCGCCGCCGCCCTCGGCGGACATCAGGGAGACCCCCTGGCCACACCCTGAACCTGCCCTGAGTGACAACCGCCGTGCACCGTCAGCACCGGCGGGGCGACTAGGGTTTCGCGGCGTGCGCTTCCTGTTCAGCCCGCCGGCGGAGGCCACCGCCGGTCTGCTGAGCCTGCCGTGGCGGGAATCGTTGGCCGAGTGGGTGGACGATCGGCTGGTCGAGGTGCCCCAGCGCGGGCTGTCCCGGCATGTCGTGCGCTTCGTCGCGGAGGCCGGAGAGGTGTTCGCGCTCAAAGAGATTCACGAACGGCTCGCCCGCCGCGAGTATCGGCTCCTACGCCAGTTGGACAAGCTGAGCATCCCGGCCGTGCAGGTGCTCGGCGTCGTCGTCGACCGCGGCCCGGACCTCGACGCGATCCTGGTCACCAACTTCCTCGACTACTCCACCCCGTACCGCGCCCTGTTCTCCAATCCGCGCGGGCAGCACCTGACCGGGCGGCTGCTCGACGCCCAGGTCGAGCTGCTCGTCCGGCTGCACCTGGCCGGCTTCATGTGGGGCGACTGCTCGCTGTCGAACACACTGTTCCGGCTCGACGCAGGGGCACTGTCGGCCTATCTGGTCGACGCCGAGACCGCCGAGATCCACTCATCGCTGTCCGAGGGGCAACGCCAGTACGACGTACTGATGGCCCAGGAGCGGGTCGGCGGTGAGCTGCTAGACCTGCAGGCCGGCGGATTCCTCAGCGCCGACCTTGACGCGGTCGAGACCGTCGAAGACCTGGGCCGTCGGTACGAGGCGCTGTGGGCAGAGCTGACCAGCGAGGAGATCCTGCTGCTCGAGGAGCAGCGCTATCGCATCGGCGAACGCGTACGCCGGCTCAACGAACTCGGCTTCGACGTCGACGAGATCGAACTGCTCGACGTCGGTGAGGGCAGTCGGCTCCGGTTGACCACCCGCGTCGCGGAGCCCGGTCATCACCGTCGACTGCTCTTCGCGCGCACCGGATTGGACGTACAGGAAAAGCAAGCCCGCAGACTGCTGGCCGACATTGCCAGCTTCCGCAGCTACCTGGAGCAGACCGCCAAGCGGCCGGTGCCCGAGGCGGTCGCGGCCAACCGCTGGCTGGACGAGATCTACGGCTCGGTGATGGATGCCATCCCGGCCGACCTACGGGGGCGGCTGGACGACGCCGAGATCTTCCACGAGATCCTCGAGCACCGTTGGTTCATGTCCGAGGCCGCGGGCAAGGACATCGGTACCACCGCGGCGGCGAATGACTACCTGGCCCGGGTGCTTCCGGAGGTTCCGGGCGACCTCGTTGCCGGCGCGGTACGTCCGCCGCCGAACCCCCCGAACCACACGGCTGCCCCATAGGCCATCGGCACCGCAAGTCCGGCGAGGAGCACAGCGAACAGCACGTGCGTGCTCCAGCCCAGATCTAGGAGGCCCAGCATGCCGACCAGGCCTGCCATCCCCAGCTTCAGTGCGGGGCTCAGCCGCGGGTGCGTCGGCTCGTCGTCGTCTCTGGCCAGGGTCGTCTCCAGCGCGGCGACCCCGACCAGACCCAGCATCACGCTACCGACCAGCAGGAAGCGACTCGAATCGGACAGCGAGCCGATAGCGGTGTCGGCGATAGCGATCGACACCCCGACGCCGGTCGCAGTGATCGCGGTCAGCGTCGCCAGATGCAGATACACCCAGAACAATGCGGTGACGAAGACCGGTTTGGGTGCGCGCCGCGCGACGAAGTCGGAGTAGATCCACCAGAGCGAGAACCCGATGCCCAATCCCAGAACGCCGGCCGCGATTCCGGCGCCGTCCAAGACTCGTTGGTCCTCGAGTTCGGACAGGCCGACGATCACCCCTACGACGGACTCGCCCAGAACGATCATGGTGAACAGGCTGAACCGTTCGGGAAACTTCGAGGTCGACAACCTGGGCAGAGCTGACTGCTGCTTGACGGTGAAGTAGGGCGTCGCGATGTCGACCAGGACAGCGCCGGTGAACATCACCACTCGGGTGGTACCAGTCGCAGCGAAGCTGGCGAGGATGATCGCCGTCGATGTCGCATACCCGGTCACGAATCGAGCCGCGATCGGGCGAAACACCGGTACGTGCGCGCCGGCGCGGACCCAGCCGGCCTGGTTCACTCCCCTGGCCAGCAAGTAGGCAAGCGCGAACCCGACGTAGGTCGCCCCGATCCCCTCCTCGCCAAAGACCGCCAGCCCGGCCACCGGAACGATGGCCAAAAAGGTGAAGAGCCGATTCTCCAGACCGTCGGACTCGAACCGCTCGGTGTAGTAGGCAAAGGAGTTCCACACCCAGAAGACGGCGAGGAACTGCACCGCGAAGGTCACGACTCCCGCACCGTCGAGATGACCGGCGAGGTGGTGGGCGAGCCGGGAGATCACCACGACGAACACGAGGTCGAAGAACAGCTCCAGCGAACTCACCGGGCGCTCCCGGTCGAACTCCTCGTCGGTCCGCAGCTCAGCCCGCTGCCAGGCCCGGAGCGAGGCGCTCATCAGCTGGCCTTGAGTTCCGGGGGGTAGAGGAAGTAGTTGGCCGCCGACGCCGCCTGCGCCCCCTCGTGTACGGCCGCCGTGACCTGGTGCGAGTGCAGACTCGTGATGTCGCCGGCCGCAAAGACGCCTTCGGCGGAGGTCTTCTGCTCGGTGTCGACGTCGATCCAGCCGGTAGCAGTGAGCCGGAGACCGAGTTGACGGGCCAGCACCGTCTCAGGGTTCGCACCTTGGATGCTGAACACCACATCGAGTCCGATCCTTTTCCCGGCGCGGGTCACGATCTCGGAGAGTAGGCCGTCGGTGCCGATCGCCTGCGCGATGTGGTCGTGAATGATCTCTATCCCAGCGGCATCCAGGCGCCCACGAAAGGTCGGGCTGATCGCGTCGACCTCGCTGTTGGTGAGAAGTCGGATTCGATCGGTCAGGCTATGCAGCTGCATCGCCTCACCCGCTGCGGCATCGGTGTGCCCCACCACGAGAATGTCCTTGCCACGGTTCTCATAGCCGTCGCAGGTGATGCACCAGAACATGCTGCGCCCGACGTAGGACTCCCATCCGGGGAAGTGCGGGAAGTGGTCGAGCACCCCGGTAGCCAGGACCAATGTCCGGCCGTGCCAGGCGCCGCCCTGCGACAAAACGGTGAAGCCGAGTTCCGCATGGTCGTCTATCGAGGTGATCGTGTGATGGAGCACCCGCGCGTTGCTGTATCGATCGAGCTGAGCCCGGCCGAGCCCGCGTAACTCAACGGTGGACACGCCATCCGGAAAGCCGAGGTAGTTGCGGTTGGTCTGGTGATGGGTGGAACGTCCATGCCCGCTGTCGAAGACCAGCACACTGCGGTTATAACGAGCCAAGTACAGAGCGGCGGACAGCCCGGCCGGACCGCCGCCGACCACCAGGGCGTCGACGTGGTTCGTCGAGCGTGCCGCCCTACCCACGACGTCTTGATCCTTCACCAGAATGATTACACCATTACAGGTGTTGCAAGCGTGCGACACCTGGTCCGCCGCGGGCTCCGCAGGTCACCTCCACGGGACGATCCGACCGAGCTGGATCAGCTCGCCGTAGAAGCGCGGGTCGACGACCGGATCCAGGGCCAAGCGCAGGAGGGCGACTGCGGCATCCTCCGGTGTCTGCGCCGCGCTCATGTCCTCGAACCACGGACGCGAGGCCGCCGTGTCGATCAGCCCGGGACACACCGCAGCGACAAGTGTCCCGTGCATCGAGTCACTGGCCCGGCGGTCCCGTGCCAGCACTCGGACGGCGGCGACTTGGCCGACCTTCGAGGGAATGTTGATCCAGTCCGGCCACCCCAGCTGTGCTGCGCGCCCGGTCCGGACGGCGTCGCGCCAGGCCAGCATTGTCACGTCGACGCCGTCAAGGGTCATCACGTCGGTCTCGAAGTGCCCGTGCAAGTGCGGTGGCAATTGTCGCAAGGAGCCCAAGGAGCTGGCCACCACCAGCAGCCTTCCACCGGGTCTGAGCACCGGACTCAGGGCCCGCAGTAGCCGGGTCGTACCGATGTTGTTGGTCTCGACGAACGGATGGACGAGTTCGGCCCAGGGCGTTTCCCGCGTCAGGCGCGCCGCCGCATTGGAGAACACGATGTCGACATGGCCGTGGCGGGCGCGGAGTTCGTTCGCGAAGGCATCGACGGCGGGGCCGTCGCAGACGTCCACAACCTCGGCGCGAACGTCGGCCCGTGGACTGGCCAGGCGCGTGGCAGCGGCCTGCACGCGGACGACGTCGCGGCCGGTCAGGTAGACGACATCACTCGGATCGAGGCGCTGGGCGAGTCCTTCGACCAGCGCGAAGCCAAGTCCTTGACTGGCACCGGTCACGACAGCGATCTTGCTCATGGCTGCCATGGTGCCAACCTTCTGGGCACCGATTGGTGCCCCGCTGGATCAGACCGCGGCCGGCCGATCAGTCAGCACAACCTCCGCGTGTTGCTCAGCCCATTCAGCCAGCACACGGACGACATCCAGCAGACTCGACCCGAGTTCGGTCAGCCGGTACCCGGGCGGGTCCGGCTCGACGAGGGCGTTGCGCTGAAGCTTTCGCAGCGTTTGGGTGAGCATCTTCTTCGAGATGCCGCCGATACGCTCGAGCAACTCGCCGTACCTGCGGTTCTGCTCTCCGAGCGCCATGATCACCACGACGGACCAGGTATCACCGACCAGAGTCAGTGTCGTGCGAGCCGGGCAGTCGGCCAGGAATACGTCGTACTCGCTCATGTCGTGACGCTCACGATGCCAGCTGCTCGGCGGTACGCAGCCTGTCGGCGTAGCTGAGGATCGCCGCACGCAGGGCGCCGTCGGAGTCGACACCGGCTTGGGTTGCGGCCGCGACGAGGGCCAGGAGGTGCGCACCTAGACCTTCGGCGGTCAGCGCTTGTTCGGACAACACGGCCGGTTCCGGTGTCGGCAGGCCCGCCCGCGCGGCCCGGGCGATCAGCGAGCCGGCCCTGGCCAATGACGGAGCCGACACCGGCACCCCGTCGACGACAGACCGGCCGCCTTTCTCCGTCCGTTTGAGCTGTTCCCAATTGGCGTGTACCTCGGCGGCGCCGGAGACCTCGAGGCCGGCGAAGACGTGAGGGTGGCGGCGGACCAGCTTGTCGACCAGGGCGGCGGCGACGTCGTCGATGGTCCATCGTTCGTCGTCGTCCTCGATCTCCTCGGCCAGCCGCGAGTGGAACAGAACTTGGAGGAGGACATCGCCCAACTCCTCACGCAGTGCGTCCAGGTCCTCGGCGGCCAGGGCATCGGCGGCCTCGTGGGCCTCCTCGATCAGGTACGGCGCCAGCGAGGCGTGCGTCTGGTCGGCATCCCATGGGCAACCGCCGGGTGCTCGAAGCCGGTCCATCACGGCGACCGCGTCGAGCAACCGGGCACCCGGCGGATCCCAGGACGCCACGACGACCTCGATGCTGACCCCGCCCTCCCGAGCGGCCAGATCGGCCAGCGCGGAGCTCAGCTCGGCGTCACCTTCCGGGCGCAGCAGCCACACCACGACTCCCCCGGTCGTCGCGACGATCGTGCGCAGCGCCCGGGCGGCAGCGACCGCCGGCGAGGGCGCCAGCAGTGGTCCGCCGGGCCCTTCCGGGACGTCCAAGCGGGTGACCTCGATGCCGGCCGCGCGTACGGCGAGGGCGAGTTCTTCACTGTGCGGGTCCTGCGCATACACCGGCCCACGGCCGAGGGCGGCCCAGCCATCCGCGCTGAGCAGCCCGGCCGGCAACCGCGGGGAGGTACGGATGAGCACGATCTGGTCGGTCACGTCGTGCCCGCGTCCTCCAGGATCCGTACGACGCCGCCGCCGCCCGGCACGACTCGTCCCTGATCGAGCGAGCCGTACCGCGGGTTGATGTCGATGTCGAGTTCAGCGACCATCTCCGTCACGAGCCCGGTGACCGCAGCGTCCACACCAGCAACCGCCTCGACCCGGACCTCGCTCCTGACCGCCTCGAAAGGCGGCACCTCGCGAGCGGCGACGTAACCGACCACGATGCCGCCGGTTTCCGGGATCGCCACCGTGAAGCCCTGACCGGCCGGGGTCTGCTGGACGTTTGGCAGCAGGGGGCCCGGAACGTCGGTCAGTGGGGCGCTGCGAAGTACCGGCTGGGTGTTGGGACCGGCATAGGTCGCGGCCAGGCCCTCGTAGGAGCTGGGATCGGCCAGCACAGCGGCCAGTGTCGCGTCCGCGGTCTGCTGATCAGGCACGGTGATGAAGCCCAACGTGATCGTGGACAGCTGGTCCTTGATCTCCTCGTAGCGCTGCCGCAGGGCCGGCTCCTGGATCGGACCATCCAAGCCCTCTTCGGCCGCGATCGCCTCACGGGTCAGCGCTTGACGAACGTTCTCCCGTACGTCGATCTCGGCGAGCATCTGCTCGGCGGCCAACTGCGCATACACGTCTTCGACGCTTTGCACGTCATCGCCAGAGAGCAGTTCATCGAGCTTGTCCTGCACTTCGCGGTCGGTGACCTCCACGTCGTAGTCGGCACTGAGCACTCGGTAGATCGCCTCCTGGACCAGCAGGCTGAGCACCACCCGCTGGTAGTCAGGGTCGCCGGGCTCGACGACCGCGGCGATGTTGTCATCGGCCATCCGCTGCTCGACGGCCGCGGCGAGCTGGTCGGTCGAGATCGTGAGGTTCTCGACATACGCAGCGACGCCTGGCTCGGTTCGGCAGCCGGCCAGAGCCAGGACGGCGATCAGGCTCACGGCGGGCAGGGTCAGGAAGAGGCGACGCACGAGCCTCAGGTTCTCACACGGCCTGACTTCGCCTCGACCAGTGCGGGCGTCGCCAGTGCTTTGCCGGTCCTGCATGACCCGCAAGGCACGAGACCGGCCAGCAAGGCAGCCGGATTTCAGCATGCGCGGGCTAGTGAGTGGTGATCTTGGCAACGGGTGAGCCGACCAGGTCGGTGACCAGGCGATGCAACCAGTCCAGCAGCGCGACGCCGCGCAAGGGCTCGTCCGGTCCGACCGGACGACGTACTGACAGCACTTGCGATCCCGGCTTGTACACCGAGTCGGGGGCCAGCCGGGTCAGCCGCAGTTGGGCTGAGTCGGCCAATGCCACGGGAGTGATCCGGATGACCCTGCCCTGCAAGGAGATCTCGGTGACTCCGATCGCCCGCATCGCAGCGCGGAACCGGGCGA
>JACCUM010000489.1 GCA_013811805.1 Geodermatophilaceae bacterium
GATCCTGGCTGGCCCGTTGTGCCTGTCGGTGGTGGGCCCCTTCGCCGATCACGACTTCTCCTCGTTTGTCGCGGCCTAGGTGGCTGGTGTTTTTCGCCGCGTGGCGGTCCGCCGGTGGTTGCCACGGTTTCGTGAGGATTGGTTGCTGGTAGGGGATTCGTCTTCTTCGGGGGGTGTGCATGACGTTGGGTCTGGCGGGGCGTCAGGGTGTTCTGCTTGATGATCTGAACCGTTTCTGTGAGCAGGCGCTCCCGGAGGCTTCGATTTATGCGTTGTTGAACCGGGAGCGGGACCGGTTGTTTCCCGATGAGATGTTCGCGGATCTGTTCAGCGATCGGGGCCGGCGCAGTGTCCCGCCGTGTGTGGTCGCGACGGTGATGGTGTTGCAGCGCCTGGAGGGCCTGTCGGACCGGGAGGCGGTGGACAGGTATGCCTTCGATGCCCGCTGGCGCTACGCGGCTGGTGTCGGCGGGTATGACGGGCACGGTTGGGCGCGGTTCGCTCACACGGTGCTGGTCGATATGCGGGCGCGGTTGGCGGCCTCGGACGATCCGCGCCGGCTGTTTCGGGTCTGTCTGGACGCGGCGTCGGCTGCTGGGCTGGTCGGGGCGCGGCGGGTGCTGGACTCCACGCCGCTGTATGACGCGGTCGCCACGATGGACACCATCACGCTGATCCGCTCGGCGATCCGCGGTTTGCTGAAGGCCGCCGATCCGGGGCTCACTGCCGATCTCCGGGCGGTGTTGACCAGTGGTGATGAGTACGCCGGCAACAGCAAGCCGCTGGTCGACTGGGATGACAGCGCCGCGCGGGAGGAGCTGATCGACTCCCGGGCCCGCGACGGCTACGCACTGCTGAGGGTCCTGGACGGCCGCAAGCTCGGGGAGGGGCTGGCTGAGGCCGCGGTGCTGCTCGCGGCCGTGCTCGGTCAGGACCTGGAGGCTATGGAGGACGGGAAGTTCCGGATCGCCCGGCGGGTCACCAAGGACCGGGTCATCTCCACCGTCGACCCGCAGGCAAGGCACGGCCACAAGACGCGGGCGCGTGGGTTCGACGGTTACAAAGGGCATGTCGCGGCGGACCCGGACAGCGAGATCATCACCGATACCAAGGTCAGCGCCGGCAACGTCGGGGACGCCGTGGTGGCCGCCGATCTGATCGATGACCTGCTGGCCGGTGATCAGGGCCAGGAGTGCGACCAGGGCGAGGCTGGGGACGAGCCGGACGTTTACGGTGACGCCGCCTACGGCAGTGGTGAGTTCCAGGACACCCTGGCCAAGGGCAACATCAGGTCGCACTGCAAGACCCAGCCCCCGAACGCCCCGGCAGGCCGGTTCGCCAAGGACCAGTTCGACATCGATCTCAAGGGCGACACGGTGACCTGCCCGGCCGGGCAACGCACGACGATCCGGCGCGGCAAGGACGGCGGCGGCACCGCCTACTTCGGTGAGGCCTGCAACGACTGCCCGCTGCGGGCGCAGTGCACCATTTCCCGCGATGGCCGGACCATCGCCGTCGGTCGCTACGAGCAGCGTCTCGCCGATGCCCGCCAGCAGCAGAAGGATCCTGCCTGGGCCGCGGACTACCGCCCGACCAGACCCAAAGTTGAACGCAAACTCGGCCACCTGATGCGCCGCAAACACCGCGGACGGAGAGCCCGGATGCGTGGAACGATCAAGATCGACGCCGACTTCAACCTCCTCGCTGTCGCGCACAACATCGCTCGCCTGGCCGTGCGTGGAGTCCGCTCCAGAACAAGCGGATGGGCTGCGGCTACCGCCTGAGAAAGACAACGCAGGGTGTGCTCCCACCCTCACCCGCAGCGCAGGCCACCAACCGAGCCCCGACTGGGACCCGATCAGACCCCGCGGACGAGCCGCCCAGGACCGTTACAGGCCGCTCAGTCCCCACCCCCGACGACCCGGCCAGCGAAACGACCCCATTCACACCAGCCACCTAGGTCGGTCTGAGCTGCCAGGGAGTCCGCGAGGGGGAAGGCTAGTGCCCGACCGGGGGTCGTCGGTGGGTAGGCCG
>JACCUM010000526.1 GCA_013811805.1 Geodermatophilaceae bacterium
GGCTGGCGATCGCATCGCTGAAGACCGCAGGAACGGGGCCCTGCGGCCTGGACCTTGCATCGCTCATCACCTCCGAGCGTAGGTCGGTCGCGTCAAGAGGCGACTCTCGACGCGCCGAACCGGCCCAGGCAAGGCGATGCGTAGCTCCGGTGACACTGCCGCGGCCGGCTGAAGGGTCTGCGAAGATCCCTGGCAATGTCCAACTCCGAGTCGACCAACACCGAGCCGAGCAGCAGCGAGCCGACCAACACCGAGCCGAGCAGCAGCGAGCCGACCAGCAGCGATCCCGATGGCGCGCTTCTGACCGCCGCACGCGGGCGGCGCCCTGAGCATCTGCCGGTCTGGTTCATGCGCCAGGCTGGCCGCTCCCTTCCGGAATACCGCGCGCGACGCCAAGGCACCGCGATGCTGCAGGCCTGCCAGGATCCGGATCTGGTGACCGAGCTGACCCTGCAGCCGGTCACCCGACACGGAGTAGATGCCGCGATCCTGTTCTCCGACATCGTGGTCCCCCTGGTGGTCGCCGGCATCGACGTGGACATCGTGCCTGGCGTCGGACCGGTCGTCGAGAAACCGGTGCGCTCACTCGACGACGTCCGAGCGCTTCCCCAGCTCGATCCGGCAGGTCTCGACTTCCTTGACACCGCCGTACGTCGGCTCGTCACCGAACTCGACAGCACCCCGCTGATCGGCTTCTCGGGTGCGCCGTTCACCCTCGCCGCGTATCTCATCGAGGGCGGCCCGTCCAAGGACCATGCGCTGACCAAGGCCTTCATGTACGGCCGGCCGGAGCTTTGGGACGAGCTCCTCAGCACCCTTGCCGGGTACGCCAGTGTCTTCCTGAGGGTCCAGGCAGCGGCCGGTTCCAGGGTGTTGCAACTGTTCGACTCCTGGGCCGGAGCCCTGCCGGCCGCGGCTTACGAGCGCTACGTGCTGCCCTACAGCCGAAGGGTCTTCGCCTCCCTGGAGGATCTCGATGTGCCGCGGATCCACTTCGGTGTCGGCACCGGCGAGTTGCTGGGACTGATGGGTCAGGCCGGCGCGGAGATCATCGGAGTCGACTGGCGGGTGCCACTGGCCCAAGCCGTCAGCCGGATCGGACCCGGGCATCCAGTACAGGGAAACCTCGACCCGGCCATCCTGCTGGCTGACTGGGATGTGATCGAGGAAGCCGTACGCGAGGTCGTCGATCAAGGGGGGGTCGCACCCGGGCACATCTTCAATCTCGGCCATGGGGTCCTGCCGCAGACCGATCCGGAGGTCCTCACTCGGGTTGTCGACCTGGTGCACTCGCTGCCGGCTCACTGACCGCTTCGCGCGCGCTGTCGGGCGCACCGCCTTGTTGGTCGGGCAGCCGCTCCAACGCTCCGGCCGGCCGGGCAGCAGACCGCCGAGGCCGTACGACGAACCACAGCGGCAGGGCGAGCACCGCGAGCAACGCCAGCCAGGGAAGCAGTAGCCCGACGAGTGAGAGCAGGCCGCGGCCGGTGTCGAGCAGGGCGTTCCAGCCGTCTCCGAGACTGGCCAGGAACCCGGTGTCGTCGGTGTCCGCGTCGCTGGAAGCGGTCAGCGCGACGCTCAGTGTGGCCAGGCTGACCTGATCGGAGAGCTCCCGCTGCTGGGCCTGCAGTGATTCGAGCTCTGCCTGACGGTTGCTCAGTTCCGCCTCGATGGCGATCAGATCACTGACCGAGACTGCTTGGGCGGCCAGGGCCAACAGTCGATCCACGGAGTTGCGCAAGCTCTCCACGCGGGCATCGACGTCTGCCACGGCCGTGCTGACGTCCTGCGCTGATACCGACCTCGACAGCTCCTCCCCGAGGTCGCTGATGGTCTCGAGCAGGTCGTCGAAGCGCTCCGGTGGAACGCGCACGACCAAGTCAGCGCTTCCATCCTCGGCCTCGCCGTACCGTTGGTCGAGCCCGATGTTCCCGCCAGCGGCATCGACGACTGCGGTGATCCGGTTCGCGGCCGCGGTGACGTCGTCCACCTCGACGGAGAGGTCACCTGTCCGCACGATCTGTTCGGACAGTGTTGTCCCACCGGTCGGTGCGTTCTCCGGCAGATCACCTCCAGCTCCACCTCCGCCGACCGCCTCGTCCGGGGCTGACACGTCCTGATCCGGGGACTCCCCATAACCCGGAGCAACGGCGCCGGAGGTGCCGCGATCTTGCAGCCCGTCGCTGGAACAGCCGGTGAGCGCGACCAGCCCGAGGGCCAGGCCGAGCACGCCGAGGATGGTCCGGCTCCAGGTCGCGTGGATCGCTCGGAACTGTGGCACGGGTGCAGTCATGGGAACCTCCGGGTCGTCTTGCTGGTGAAGACGCCGCTCCGCCCGGACAGGTTGCCGACGTGACCGATTCGTGACGCCGACAAGATCGTGGGACGTTATGCGCATAAGGTCCGGAGATCGGGCCCGTCGCGGAACGTTGTGCGCATAACGGCGGTGGGGCCGAGGGAGGTTCGACTCGATGCGGCACGTTGTGGTCATCGGGGCCGGGATCACCGGGCTGGCCGCGGCCTTTGAGCACCGCCGACGGCACCCGGGTGATCAGGTGAGCGTGCTGGAGGCCGCCGATCGAGTCGGCGGCAAGCTGCACACGGTCGACTTCGCCGGACACCGCTACGACGTCGGCGCCGAGATGGTCTTAGCGGTCGTACCCGAAGCTCTTGACCTGATCGATGCGGTCGGCCTGACCGCGGACGTCGTCCAACCGAGCACTACGTCCGCCTCGATCGCACTCAACGGGCGTCACCACCCGATCCCGACTGGGACTGTGCTCGGAGTTCCCGCGTCGGTCGACGACCTGGTCGGCAGCGAGCTGTTCAGTCCGGCATCGTTGGACCGGATCCGCGCGGAGCCGGACGCACCCGGTCCAGCGCTGACCGACGACGAATCGGTGGGCGGCTTTCTACGCCCGCGCTTGGGCGACGAGCTGGTCGGCCTGTTGATCGAGCCCCTCCTCGGCGGGGTATACGCGGGCCGCGCGGATGCACTGTCGATCATGGCCACGATGCCGGCGCTGGCCCAAGCGCTGCAACACGAGCCCTCGGTGCTGCGGGCGGCAGCCTCGATCCGGCGGGATCCAGGTGCCGGGCCGGTTTTCGCGACCCTCCGCGGCGGGCTGGCCGCTCTGGCCCGGGCGCTTGTCGACCGATCCGGCGCGGAGGTCCGGCTAGGCACAACCGTTCGGGCGATCCGCCGAACCGGGACCGGCTACCGCCTCGACTGCGGCCCCGCGTCGGCAGCCACATTCATCGAGGCCGAAGCGGTTCTGATCGCCGTGCCGCCTCCGAACGCGGCCCGGCTGCTCGGGCCGCTGGCCCCCGACGCGGCCAGCGCCCTGGCCGAGATCCCGATGGCCAGCATGGCCATCCTCGCGCTGAGCTGGCCGTCCGGGCAGGCGTTACTACCGATGGGCAGTGGACTGCTCGTCCCACCCGAGGCCGGGGGTTTGGTCAAGGCGGTGACGATTTCGTCCAACAAGTGGCAGCACCTGTCCGGGCAGGGTGTGCTCGTCCGCGCGTCGGTCGGCCGGATCGGCGAGGAGCGTGCGCTGCGCCGTAGCGACGCGGAACTCCTGGCCGACGCCGGACAGGAGGTGGCCGAACTGTTGAACCTGACGGGGGCGCCGACCGCGGGTTCGGTCACCCGCTGGGGCGGCGGGCTGCCGCAGTACACCGTGGGGCATCTCGACCGGGTAGCAACGGTACGAGCCGCCGTCAGTCAGGTCCCGGGCCTGGCCGTCGCCGGGGCGGCCTTCGACGGAGTCGGCGTCCCGGCGTGCATACGCAGCGCGTACGCCGCAGTGGACGCTCTTGGCAACTGAGGGCGGACGTCGATGGTCGTGCGTACGGTGCAACGCGTGGCTTCTCCGACGGTCCTGCTCGATCTCGACGGGACCCTGGTCGACTCGGCCACCGGAATCACCGAACATCTGTCCTCGGCCCTGGCCGATTACTTCGAGGTGACGGCGCCGACCAGGCTGGCGGACCGACCG
Organism: Geodermatophilaceae bacterium; assembly: GCA_013811805.1. Classification (GTDB taxonomy): domain Bacteria; phylum Actinomycetota; class Actinomycetes; order Mycobacteriales; family Geodermatophilaceae; genus JACCQS01. The sequence goes on from JACCUM010000526.1 coordinate 4,002, forward strand.
GCGCCTCGGCCGGACTTGTCGCCAATGATGGTCGGGGACCGGAGGCACGAGGTACACGGTGCCGCCGCCCACCGCCTGGCCACCATCGGAGTGTCCTGGGCCCACTCCGGGCCGGACGAACTCCGCACAGCTGGAGCTGTCGCGACCGCCGACACCGCGGAGAAAACGTCGGCGACGTTGTTGTTGCGTGCGGACTAGTCCGCCGGGAGGCACCGTCGTCACACCCGGGCTTCGATGATGGACAAGGGCGTGGTGGTCGGAATCAGGCGTAACAGCTGCATCCCGGCGGTGGTCAATAACGCCTCGTACTCGCCGAGTGTGCGCTCCCGGCCACCGGTGAGTGCCAGCATCATGACGTCGAGCACCTTGGACCAGTGGGGTGCAGGTCCGTCCGGGAGAACCACTTCGAGCACGAGTACGGTCGCCCCGGATGGACGTCCGGCCTCGGCGATGGCTCGCAAGATGCGGTTCACGTCCTTGTCGTCCCAGTCATGCAGGACATTCATGAGGAGGTACGCGTCACAGACGGGAAGTCGGTCGACGAAGAAGTCCCCGGAGACGACCTCGAGCCGCGCCTCGGGTGGCACCTCGTCGGCGACTCGGGGCAGGTCGAACAGGACACCGGCGAGATCCGGATAGCAGTCGAGGACAGAGCGGATCAAATGTCCGCGACCACCTGCAACATCCGCGATGCGCTGGTACCGGGAAAAGTCGTAGGCCGCGAGGATGGCTGGAATGTCGTCCTGGGCCTTGGCCGTCATCGACTGTTGGAAGATGGCTTGTTGGTCGGGGTGGCCCTCGAGGTAGGCCCAGGCACCCTCCGGATGGAGAGTGCGAATGCTTGGCTTCCCGGTACGGACCGCGTGATCCAGGGCGGTGAACGATCCCCAGCCGAACGGCATGCCCATCATCCGGGAAAGGGCGCGCATCGACATGGGGTGGTCCGAGCGCAGCCATCGTGATGCCTCCGTGTGCTGCCAGCGGTCACTGTGGTCGCGGGCGAAGACGCCGTGCGACTCCAGGAGTCGAAGAAGGCGTTCTACCCCGTCTGCATCGACGGCAGCGCCGGCCGTCAGCTGGTCGATAGTCCGGGCTTCCTCGTCGAGCAGGTCGGCTATGCCGAGTTCGGCAATCACGTGCAGGGCGCGGGCGGAGACGTGCGCGCTGGAAAGCTGAAGCAGAGTCTCCGGCGGGGAAGATGTCGTCATGCCCGGACCGTACGAAGAATGGTGCTGCAGGCGCATCGGCGGCACTGCGTAGCTGTGCGGCCATGCACGCAGTCCCTACGTCCAGCAGCCGGCTCCATGCTGCGTAGGACTACGCAGTCGGCGGCATTTCATCTGTGTCGCTCCGGCGCCAGCGGGCCGCTGCCTCGGTCCGGCCGCGCACACCCAGCTTCATGTAGGCGTTCAGCAGGTGCCGTTCCACGGTACGGACGCTGAGCACGAGGCGTTCGGCCACCTCCGCGTTCCGGTACCCCTCGACAACCAACTCCAGTACCTCTGCTTCCCGTCTCGATAGCTGAGCGGAGGCGCGCGTCCCGGAACCTGATGTGAAGGCGAGGATCCGCTCAGCCAGGGTGTCCACGTCACCCACGCTGTGCACATGTGCCTCACCCTCCAACAGTTCCAGTCGGGCCCCCGGGATCGACCCTGCGATGCGACTCGCGGCTTCAGCGGATACGAGTGAGTCGCCTCGCCGGTGCAACACCAGGGTCGGGAGCGCAAGCCCGTCTAGGTTTGCGTACGCGTTGTCCTGGCCAGCCGCGTCCTGCAGGGCGACCGTCATCTGTGGTGTGGCCGCGGCCTGTAACAGGTCAGCGAAGGCATCGACGTCACTCGAATTGCCGCCCTTGGTGGCAACCGCCGCGATCGATCTTGCAGCGACCGGCCAGTTCGCGAGCATCAGCCCACGCAACGCTGCCCACGTCGGACCACCGGTCAGGCCCGATTCCCGCGCGCCGTAGAGAATCAGGTGCGACACCAGGCGGGGGAACCGCCCAGTGAACGCGGCAGCGATCGGCCCCCCGTGCGAAGGCCGCAGCAACGCGAATCGACGCAGCCTGAGGTGATCGACTAGATCTGCCAGGACTTGGACGTCTGCGGCCGATGAGAAGTCTTTCCGCCCCCGATCCGAGAGTCCTGTCCCCCAACGGTCGTAGAGCACCACCGTGTGCTGGCTCTCCAGTTTCGCGTGGAAGCGCTCATGGCCGGACAGCCCGACCTGGGCCGCGAGGTGGGTGGTCCACGGCGGCACGATGACCAGGGGCGGACCGCTGCCTTTTACCGTGTAAGCGATCCGGGCACCGTATCCGGCTCGCGCGAAACGAACCTCTTCCATCACCTCCTGACTTTTCATCGGGCGATCCGAAGGGGGTCGGTCACGGTCGTGAATGTGCTAAGCGGTCGGCAGGACGTAACCCTGGAACTTCTCTCGAAGCGTGCGCTTGGAGAACTTGCCCACCGAGGTCTTGGGAACCTCGTCGACGAACACCACGTCGTCGGGCATCCACCACTTGGCGATCTTGCCTTCGAGAAAGCTGAGTATCTCCGCCTTGCTCACCTCCTCGCCCTCCTTCGCGACCACGCAAGCTAACGGGCGCTCGTCCCATCGGGGATGTGGAATCCCGATCACCGCAGCCTCGGCGACCTTGGGATGCGCCATGATCTCGTTCTCGAGCTCCACTGTGGAGATCCACTCACCTCCCGACTTCACGACATCCTTCGTGCGGTCGACGATGCGCGCGTACCCGTGCTCGTCCGTGGTGGCGACGTCGCCGGTGCGCAGCCAACCGTCCTCGGTGAACGATTCCGGCGACCGGTCGTCGTTGTAGTAGCTCTTGGCCACCCAGCCACCGGCGGCCTGCAGTTCCCCCTGGGTCTTCCGGTCGGCCGGCACGGGCTCGAGGGTCACCGGGTCCACCACCCGGATCTCGGAGCCGAAGATCGGCCGTCCGATCGTGGCCCGCATGTCAGCTCTTTCGTCCTCGGTCGCATTCGCGAGGGTCGATTTGACGTGCGCGACGCTGATCACCGGAGAGGTCTCGGTCATACCCCAGGCCTGCAGGATCGGCATGCCGGTCTGCTCGCGGTAGGCCTCCGACAGCGCCCGCGGCACGGCCGAACCGCCGCACGGGATGGTCCGCAGCGCAGAGATGTCGCGGCCTTTGAGTTCGGGCAGCACGCCCATCCAGATCGTCGGAACCCCGGCGGCGATAGTGACCCGCTGAGTCTCGATCAGCGTGGCAAGTGCCGTGGGGGACATGTCCGGTCCTGGTAGCACCAGGTCAGCCCCGGCCGCGACACCGGCATGGGCCAGACCCCAAGCGTTGGCGTGGAACATCGGGACGACCGGCATGATTCGGTCGGTCTCCCGGGCGCCGAGACCGTCGGCCATCAGCGCACCCATGGTGTGCAGGTAGGTGGACCGGTGGCTGTAGACGACGCCCTTGGGGTTGCCCGTCGTGCCACTCGTGTAGCACATCGAGGCGGCCCGCCATTCGTCCTCGACGTGGAAGCCCACCGGCTGCTCGGCGGCCAGAAGTACCTCGTAGTCATGGATCTGAATGCCATGCGGGGCACTGTCGGGCACCTCACCCCGGCCGTCGTCCATCACGATGACGTGCCGGACTGTGACAAAGGTGTCCAGCAGTGGCCAGAGCAGGCCGGTCAGGGATCTGTCGACGAAGACGACCTCGTCCTCGGCGTGGTTGGCGATGTAGGTCAACTGCTCGGCGAAGAGCCGGATGTTGAGGGTATGCAAGATGCGACCGGTGTTCGGAGCGGCGAAGTACAGCTCGAGGTGATTGCTGGTATTCCAGCCAAAGGTAGCGACCCGACCGTCCTTCGAGACTCCGAGGGTGTTCAGGACCCCGCCGAGGCGGCGGGTGCGGTCGGCCCATTCGGCATAACTGCGTTCCAGGATCCCGGTGGCGGTGGAGGTGATCACCGACTTGTCCGGGAACAGCTTCTCGGCCCGGTCGAAGATCGCGACGATGGTGAGTGGGTAGTCCTGCATCAAGCCCTGCATGCGAACTCCTTCTGAGACGCCAATCGGTCTGCTGAGACTAGGTGCTGCGACCGTGAGGGAGAATGGGCTACGTGACCGAAACCGAGAAGGCACCAGACCGGGGTCCCAGTCTCGTTCCTAGCCGCGGAAAGGTGGCCAAGGAGATCAACGCCAGGATCCGCTACACGATGTGGTCGGTATTTCGCGCCGACCGGCGGCTGCCCGACGAAGGGCGCTCGTCGATCGCCGCGGAGGTCGACGCGCTGTTCGAGGAGTTGGCCGGCAAGGACGTGGTCGTACGCGGGGTGTACGACGTGGCCGGACTGCGGGCTGATGCCGACCTGATGATCTGGTGGCATGCCGAGGACCCGCAGGCCTTGCAGGAGGCCTACTCGCGCTTCAGGCGAACGGCTCTGGGCCGGAGCTGCGTACCCGTGTGGTCGCAACTTGCTCTGCACCGGCCGGCGGAGTTCAACAAGTCACACGTTCCGGCATTCCTGGCCGACGAGGAGCCGCGGGTCTATGTCTGCGTGTACCCATTCGTACGGTCCTACGAGTGGTATCTGCTGCCCGACGACGAGCGGCGGGCGATGCTGGCCGAGCACGGTCAGATGGCTCGGGGATACCCCGATGTGCGGGCGAACACGGTTGCGTCGTTCGCGCTCGGGGACTACGAGTGGATGCTGGCCTTCGAGGCAGACGAGTTGCACCGGATCGTCGACCTGATGCGTGAGCTGCGAGCCTCGACCGCGCGGCGACACGTCCGTGAAGAGCTGCCGTTCTACACCGGAACCCGCAAACCCATCGCCGAGTTGATCGCCGCCCTGCCCTAGACCCCGTTTCACGCACTTTCTCCGGAGAAAGTGCCTTCTGCGGGGTCGCTAACGTGACTTTCTCCGGAGAAAGTCCGGTTGAGCTGTTTGTGCGCTCAGGTGGTGGCGTCAGGCTTGGGCGCCAGCTTGATGCTGACGGAGTTGATGCAGTAGCGGTCACCGGTCGGCGTCTGCGGGGCGTCGTCGAAGACGTGCCCGAGATGCGAATGGCAGGTGCCGCACAGCACCTCGGTCCGGGTCATGAACATGCTGCGGTCCTTGCGCA
>JACCUM010000529.1 GCA_013811805.1 Geodermatophilaceae bacterium
TCGGCGACTGGTCACCTTGCGCAGAGTCTGCGTGAACGATCGAGAACCAGTGGCGTGTACGGCCGTACGCCCGCGCCGGCCCAACTCGCCGAGGAGAGACAAGGAGATGACGCTCTTCCCGCTGCCAGGGGGAAATGTCAGACGTGCCGGGGACGCTCATGTTGTGCGGCGCGGCTTTGGGGCTTTCGAGCAGGCGCCGGGAGTGCTGATTCGTGTCGCGGGGGCACGGTCGGAGACCGTCGGCGGGAAGGGAGGCGGGCTCATGGGTTGTTTCTTCCTCCTTCGGAAGCTCGGCGTGTGGGGACTGATCCTGTTGTTCGCGTTCGTCGTTCTGTTCAGCTGCCCGCCCGGGCTCTACCCCGGCTGAGTCCGGCGCCCGGTCTCCGGCGCCGAGGCGGCACTGCCAGCGGTGCAGCCGCGATCGGGAAACCACTCACGGCTGGGCAGCTCCTCAGGGACGCCAGGTGTAGCCGCCGTACCGGCTCCCGATGATCTCGTCGGCCAGCGACAACGGACTCCCGGTACGCGGATGTCCCCAGATCGGCTCCCGCCCGTCGGCACACGGCTCGCAGCCGATCAGGGTGACGGCGACCGATCGGTGCGCCCGCCAGAGTGCTGCCGCATGGATGGCCGAGCTGCCGTACGGCCCGCCGTACCTGGTGCAGCGACCGGCCGGGTCGGCGTCCTTGCGTACGGGGCAGGTGGCCACCTCCGCCGACTCCAGTCGCCACGCGGTAGTGCTCGCCGGGATGTCGGATCGCAGTCCGGTGGGGAGTACGGACAAGCCGGCCGCGTCCCAGCGGATGACGGCTGGCTGACCGGCTTCGCGCGCCATCTCCACGAGCTGGTCGTCGTCGAGTGCCGACACCATCGCAAAGCTCTCGAACCAGGTCAGATCCTCGGCTACCGCGGTCGCCAGCCGGTAGGCAGTGTTCAGCCCGCGCAGTCGCGTGTTCAACTCATGTTGGGCTGCAAGGCATTCGGCGAACGTGCTCGGTGCGCCTCCCCGATGCCAACTGCCCACGAAGTGCGCGGGGAATTCGGTCGGCGGCAAGACGGCCGGATCGGACGCGGTTCCGGGGAGCTCCGGAGTCAGGACGTAACGGCGGTTGCCATCCACGAACGTATAGCCCTGCGTCCGGTACGAGTCGACCAGCGGGCTCGCCGGCGGCTGGCGGATCAGCCTCAGCTCGGGATCGGACAGTCGCTCCGGAATGACCGGCAGGACCCGCTGCTCCATCGCTCGAGCGAGCTGCTCCGGTGTCGGTTGCGGCGGTGCGGTGGCGCCAAGGTTGTCGTACGACATGAGTACCTCCTCGCCGCGTGCGCGGCGACCCGTCCTTCCCGCATCCAGCTGGGTGCGGGCGGATCTTCCTCCGGGGGCACCGTGCCGGGGCGCGGTTGCCAGGCGACCAGCCAGAGGGCTTGCGGTCGCGCTTCGTGATCCAGACGGAGCCTACGCCGGTGCTATGACAAGAACGTCATGCCGGGAGGCTGCGGCCAACGGCTCCGCGACGGCGTACGTGCGGGGAGTGTGCGAGAACGTGCAATGTGGGCGCGATTTCTGCCGCATCTCGCACATCGCTTCCGCCGGCCGCGGTTCTGCGAGGCTAGGCGGTGAGATCCAGGATCAGGTCGTCCAGGACCTCCTCCTCGGCCACCGCAACGCCGCTGCGTGTCATCGCTTCGGTCAGCGCGGGATCCCACGGCGCAGTAGAGAGCCGGCCCACACTCACCTGCCCCGAGCCGGAGGTAGCTGAGCCGACCCGACGGGCCTCGGGCAGCGACAACGCCGACACGTAGTCGGCCGCGCCGAACCGCCAAGGCTGTGCACCGGACTTGAGCATCACGTGGGCGCCGATCCGGATTCCCTCCCCGTCGAAGTCCCCGTGGTAGTGCAACCGTTGTCCGGCCGCGCCGAGCCGACTCAACAGGGTCATGCCTGCGCTGTTCGGCCAGCCGGACAGGCAGACCAGCGGCGGGCACTGCGGTCCCAACTGGCGCAACACGTGCGAGACGATGCTCGGGTTCTCCACGATCCAGACATCCTTCCCGGGCAGCACCAACTCGGTGCAGGTCCGGAGCTGGGCGAGGGTGAGCGAGGCCGCCTGTCCCGCGTCGGCACAGCTGCGCAGCAGGTCAGCGACCAGGCCCGTCGAGCGCGGTCGGAATCCGGCGGCGAGAACCGTCACCGATAGCGCGTCGTCGGCGATCCCGGCGTGCTCCCACAGCGCCCGACGCGCCTGGGCGCTGGTCGGCACCTCAACGCGGTACAGGCTGGCCAACGCCTTCAGTACGAGCGCGGACAGCCGCCGGTCACCATCCAGCGCGTGAGTGTCGCCGAGCACACGTACGGCGAACACCGGCAGCGGCACGCCGTCCCCGGGCAATGCATCGAGTACGGCGAGGGCAGCCTCGAACAGCCGTCTAGTGCCGTCAACCGAACCGGAACCAGGGCGCGACCCGACCCCGGAGTCGGGGCCCGCGGATGAGTCCGGACCGGCAATCAGCCCGGCACGCCGGCAGGCCTGGGCCCACTCGCGCAAGACAGGTTGGCTGACGATGACGTGATGCGAATCGAGCCAGTCCCACAGCTGTGCGCGTGATGCGCTGCGGGACAACGCTTCCCGGCGGCGATCGGCGATCGGCCCCACCAGCTCCGCGACCACGGCAGCTGCGTCCAGGCCGGTCGCTTCGAGCAGGGCGGCATCGAGCCGCTCGAGGGCGATCATCGGTGTGCGGCCGGGAAGCTTGCGGGCACCGATCAGGTCGGCGACCGCGGCCTGCTCCTCGGCCGACAGCGGGCCGACCCGGATCCGGCTGACCGGCCGGCCGGTGCAGAGCCGGTCGTGGACGGCCGCCCATAGTTTCTGTAGCGCCGGAGCGCGCAGGGCGGGGG
>JACCUM010000547.1 GCA_013811805.1 Geodermatophilaceae bacterium
GGGGACGGTACGTTCACCATGCTCACCGGCGGAGTGCAGGACTACCTGGCCCGATCATCGGGTCGCGGGAGCCAGCGTCAGACCGGATCCCGGCCAGCTGCCTCGGCTTCGGGCGGCGAGGCGCGGAGCTCGGGACGCGCGGCGCAGCGCCGTACGGCCGGCAAGGAGTTGGCCCGCATCGAACGTCAGCTGGTCAGGGTCGACGCTCGGGAGAGCCGGCTGCACGCCGAACTGGCCGAGCATGCGAGTGACTTCTCCCGGGTGTCGGTGCTCGACGCCGAGCTGCGCGAGTTGCTCGCGGACAAGGCGCGGCTGGAGGAGGACTGGCTGCAGACCGCCGCCCAAGCCGAAGCACCCGACCGCTGACATCGCCGGTCACGGAGCAGGGTCCGGTCAGGTGGACAGGCGGCGGGCCGAGACGTCCTCGTGGGCAAGTCTCCGCAGGGCCAACAGCACCGGCTCGAGCAGGAGGGTGCCGATGACCACGTAGCGCACCGCCTCAGCCGGTGAGTCCATCGGAACCTCAGCCACGTCCTGCTCGCCCAGTTCGTGCGCGGCCCGGGCGTACCGGTCCAGCATCTGATCGGTCGTGTCGAAGCCGGCCGCCTGGAGTGCCAGCAGACCCTGCGCCAAGGACGAGACCGCGGGCGAGTCCTCGTGCACCTGCCATTCCCAGCGCCGAAGATGCGCCTGCGCGGTGCTGAGGTCGGGTCGCTCGTTCTCGGCCATGGTGGGGAGCGCGCTGTGTGCGGCGCCGATCATGTCGTGTGGCGACAACGCCGGGTCGTCCACCGCGGCCAGGACCGCGCGCGCGGTGGAGATGGACAAGCCCCCGGTACCGAGTAGGGCGCGGATCAGCGCAAGCCGAGCGACGTGGTCCTCGCCGTACTGCGCCTGCGTCGCAGCCGTCGGCTCGCCGGCCGGCAACAGGCCCTCGCGCAGGTAGTACTTCACCGTCCCGACGGGTACGCCGCTGCGCCTGGCCAGTTCCGAGATCCGCATCGACTCATCCTCCTACGGCACTTGACATTGGAAAGCGGCAGTATCCATTATTAGACAGCTTAACTTTCTAACTACTGGAGGACAGCATGACAGGACCTTCCCCGTCACAATCGACAACGGTGACGTGGAGACACCCATGACCCAGATCTGTCGGGGACGCTGGACCCACGAGCACGCGGGAGAGCTGACCGTCTTTCTGATCGGCATGCGGATCAACCGGTTCCGGCGGCCCGACGCCTGGGGACCGGTGCTGGCCGCCATGGGCCCGATGCTCGCCGAACTGTCGCAGGATCCCGAATCCGGGTTCCTCGGCTACGAGATGTCCCTCGGCCGGCGCGGACCCGTCCTGACCCAGTACTGGCGCAGTACCGAGCAGCTGTACGCCTACGCCGGTGACCGCGAGGCCGCGCACCGGCCCGCATGGTCGGCGTTCAACAAGCGAGCGCGCAGGGTCCCTGGAGCGGTGGGCATCTGGCACGAGACCTACCAGGTGGCCAAGGCCGAAAGCATGTACGTCGACCTGCCGCCGACCGGCCTGGCCAAGGCGACCTCCGGCCGCCCGGTCAGCGCTCGGCTGGATCAAGCCCGCACTCGACTGTCGCCGGTCACCTCCGCCAGTTGATCATCGGAACTGCGTGGGGTTGTCCGGGTGTCCGGGTGCGATAACCCGGCCCAGTTCCGATGATCAACTTCGACCGGAGCGCTCCGGTGCTTCTCCGGTGTCACGGGAGTTACGGGCTGCCCTTGTCGCCCTCATCGGGCTCCCGTTCCTTGCGCCGCAAGAGAAAGGCGGTGAGGCCGAGCAGCAGGACAAGTACCCCGAGAGAGCCGATCTCCACCATCTGATCGCGAAACACTGAGCCCTTGCCGACCGTTTCGGCCGCTTTGACCGACAGCACGATGATCTCCTTGATCGAAGCGATGATGCCGGCCAACAGAAAGGGCTCGGCAAGGAGTTCGCGCTTGGCCACAGTGATGCGCACGGCGAAGAGCAGTTCGACCACGATGAAGACCAGCAGGAGCGTGTCCAGGACTTCGAGCGCGACGTTTGCGGAGTCCTCGGTGAAAAGCGGTATGACATTGCGCGCGGTCAGGACCAGCAGGGCGATCGCGGTGAGCGCGAGGAAGATCGCGATCCCCGCGTAGGCAATCGTCTCGGCGACCTCGATCGTCTGGTTGACGAGCCGGGTGTGAATGGGCACTTCTGGCTTTGCGCGACTGTCTGGGTCGTCCTTCGGGTCGGCCATACCGG
>JACCUM010000550.1 GCA_013811805.1 Geodermatophilaceae bacterium
CGTCGAGGATCGCGATGGACACATCGCCGAGGTCGCAGGCCCGCTGGTTGATCAGGTCGTTGAGCCGCCCGGGCGTGGCAACGAGCAGGTCTACGCCGCGGCGCAGTCCATCGATCTGCCGCCCGAACGGCATGCCGCCGACCACATTACGTACGCACAGGCCGAGCGTCGTTGCGTACGGCTCGAGGGCCTCGCACACCTGCATTGCGAGCTCACGGGTAGGTACGAGAACCAGGGCGCGCGGCCGCTTGGTGGCGGTGCTGCCTGACGTCAGCCGGACCAGGGTCGGCAGGCCGAAGGCGAGCGTCTTGCCGGAGCCGGTCTGACCCCGTCCGAGTACGTCCTTGCCGGCCAAAATGTCCGGGATGGTGGCGGCTTGGATCGGGAAGGGGTCGGTGATGCCACGCCGAGTCAGCGTGGTCACCACGTTGGCCGGGAGGCCGAGGTCGGCGAAGCTCGGCACAGCCGAGTTGGGCGATGTTGAGTTGGGCGATGTTGAACGGGCAGGGTGGAGCTGAGACAAAGCGGTCCTTCCAGGACTGTTGGCACGTCACTGGTCATCCACGCTGCCGCCGTCGAGCGGCAGTGGGTATCGAAAGGGACGGGCCCAGCGCAAGGTGCGCTGTGGCGAAACATCGGAGTTGAGACTCTCGAATCACGTCCGACTAGCCCGCGAACTGCGCGAGCAACATCACCCACGGTACGGCACCGCGCCGACAGACATCGGATCAGGGCTTGATGGGCCCGGTGACCCTGCGCACAACGTCCGGGATTTTGGCGCGCCCAGTCAGGCGAAGGTGACGCCTTGGGCCAGGGGGAGTTCGGCCGAGTAGTTGACGGTGTTGGTCGCCCGGCGCATGTAGGCCCGCCAGGCATCCGACCCGGACTCGCGGCCGCCGCCGGTGCTCTTCTCGCCGCCGAAAGCACCGCCGATCTCGGCGCCCGAGGTCCCGATGTTCACGTTGACGATGCCGCAGTCCGAGCCGTCGGTGGCCAGAAACTGCTCGGCCTCGCGCTGATCCCGGGTGAAGATCGCCGACGAAAGACCTTGCGGTACACCGTTGTGCAGCTCGATAGCTTTGGCAAAGTCGGTGTATGTCAGCACGTACAGGATCGGGGCGAAGGTCTCGGTACGGACTATCTCGGTCTGCGCCGGCATCCTGACGAGAGCCGGGTCGGCGTAGGCAGCGTCGGGAAACCCGTCCACGGCGTGGCGTGTTCCACCGGTGACGATCTCGCCGCCGTCGGCTAGAGCTTGATCCAGTGCAGCGCGCATGCAGTCGTACGAGCGCTGGTCGATCAGTGGCCCGACCAGCGTCTCGGCCGTCAGTGGGTCACCCACGACGAGCCGCTCGTACGCGCGGCTGATCCGGTCGGTCAGCTGGTCGACGATCGATTCGTGCGCGATGACCCGGCGCATCGTCGTACACCGTTGGCCGGCCGTACCCGCAGCGGCGAACACGATGCCTCGAACGGCGATATCCAGGTCGGCGGATCCGGCGACGATGGCTGCGTTGTTGCCACCGAGCTCGAGCAGCGCCCGACCAAAGCGCGCGGCCACCCGGGGCCCGACCTGGGCGCCCATCCGCTCGGAGCCGGTCGCACTGAGCAGCGCGATGTCCGGGCTGTCGACCAGGACCGCACCGGCTTGCGCGTCGGCGACCACGAGGACGTTCAGGTTCTCCGGCGCCCCGCATTCGGCCGCTGCCCGACCCAGTAGGGCAGAGCAGGCTGCAGCCGTCAGAGCGGCCAACGGCGAGGGCTTCCAGACCACGGTGTCCCCGCAGACCAGAGCCAGCGCGGTGTTCCAGGACCAGACAGCCGCTGGGAAGTTGAACGCCGAGATGACGCCGACGACCCCGAGCGGATGCCAGGTCTCCATCAGCCGGTGCCCGGGTCGCTCCGAAGGCATCGTCCGGCCGTCGAGTTGCCGGGACAGGCCGACGGCGAAGTCGCAGATGTCGACCATCTCCTGGACCTCGCCCAGTGCCTCGGACTCGATCTTCCCGACTTCGATGCTGATCAACTCGGCGAGATCCGCCTTGTGCTCGGCCAACAACGCACCGAGCCGCTTCACCACGGCACCACGTACCGGCGCCGGCACGACTCGCCACACCGCGAATGCCGTACGAGCCGCGGCGATGGCAGCCGACACATCGTCAGCCGAGGCCTGCGGGTAGGCGAACAGGTCCTCTCCGGTGATCGGCGTACGGGCCTGGATGGTGGCCGAGGAAGCCGCCGGCAGGACCACGCCGCATCGGTCCAGAGCGCGCCAGGCGCGGGTGCGTAACTCATCGGTCGAAGTGACCGAAAGGCAAGGGGCTGTCGACGACGTCATCGGCGTACATCCTCACATCTCGCCTGCCGTTTGATTGAACCCTCTGCAGCTGATCGCGGTCCCTGACAGCTGCACACGGTTCAGTCAACGCACGCCCACAGGTATAGCGCGATATCCACATTGGTCGTTCCGGCTCTCCGGCGCGGATCAGGGGCGGATCCCATGAAGCGATGCAATCGATAATCGAGCTGGCCAGGCGCGTGCCCTGACCGAATTCCTTCGTCGACAGGATCAGTTGGTTCGCCGGGATCAGGCGCTGCTGCATCGAATGGCGCAGGGCAACGG
>JACCUM010000551.1 GCA_013811805.1 Geodermatophilaceae bacterium
ATCGACTTCCGGGCCAACCTGCGTCCGATCGCGCTGCTGTCGGTCGGTCTGGTGGTGTTCAACACCGTGGGCATCGGCTTGCTGGCCTGGGCGCTGCTGCCCATCCCGTTGGCCGCTGCGTTTGCCCTGGGGGCGGTCGTGGCTCCGCCCGACGCGGTGGCGGCCACGACGATTGCGCGACGGGTCGGCATGCCACGAAGAATCGTCACGATTCTGGAGGGCGAAAGCCTGGTCAACGACGCCACAGCGTTGGTCTGCCTCAGGGCGGCGGTTGCAGCGCTTGCCGGCGGCCTCAGCGTCGGCGGGGTCGTCGGGAGCTTTGCGCTGTCGGTCGTCGGAGGCCTGGCCGTCGGCGTCGGCGTCGCTGTGGTCATCGGCTTCATCCGCGGCCGGGTTCGCGATCTGCTCACCGACATCACGATCTCCTTCTTGACGCCCTTCGTGGCCTATCTGATCGCCGAGGAGATCGGGGCTTCGGGGGTTCTGGCGGTCGTGGTCACCGGTCTGCTCGTGGGGCACAGAGCTCCGGCGCTACTCACGGCGCAATCCCGAGTGCTGGAGCAGGCCAACTGGTCCACGGTGCAGTTCGTTCTCGAGAACTCCGTCTTCCTGTTGATCGGCCTGCAGGCCAAGGCCATCGTCGACGACCTTGCCGACAGCGACCTCGGCCTGGGCCGGATTCTGCTGGTGGCAGTCGCGGTGCTGGGTGCCGTCATCGCCTTGCGCATCGTCTGGGTATTTCCGGTCACCTATGCCTCACGCCTGGTTCCACGGGTGGCGCGCAACGATCCGGCGCCTACCTGGCGGGCTCCGGCGCTGATCAGTTGGGCAGGCATGCGCGGCGTGGTGACCCTCGCCGCAGTCTTCGTTCTTCCGCCCGAGACACCACAGCGAGAAGCACTGATTCTGATCGCACTCGTGGTGACGGCTGGAACCCTCCTGTTGCAAGGTTCGACGTTGCCGTGGCTGGTGCGCCGACTCGGGCTGGCCGGTCCTGATCTGGCTGAGGACACCCTCGCCGAGGCAGCCCTCTTCCAGCGGGCTGCTGGGAGAGGGCTGGCAGAACTCGACCGATCACTGACCGGCAACGAGCCACCGGACGTGGTCGAGCGGCTTCGCCGTCGCGGCCTCGATCGGGCCGACGCAGTATGGGAGCGACTCGGGGCTACCACGGAGACCCCGAGTGCTGTCTATGCCCGGCTGCGAGCCCGGATGATCGACGCCGAACGTGCTGAAGTGCTGCTCGCCAGGGACAGCGGGGACGTGCCGGACGACGTGCTTCGTACGGTGCTCAGCGCGCTGGACATCGAAGAGACCGTTCTCGACCGGGTCGTGGAGCTGGACAGCGGCGGTCGTTCCGCCGACTTGACCCCGGCTCGCACCGATGGCTGCGAGCACCTGCGCGAGGCTCAGATCCCCTCGCGTCCAGTGGAAGCCGAAGGGTGCATCGGTTGTCTGGAGGCCGGGCGGCGAGACTGGGTACACCTGCGCATGTGCCTGAGCTGTGGGTACGTCGGTTGTTGTGATTCATCACCGCTTCGACACTCCGATGAGCACTTTTCCCAGCGGCAGCATCCGGTGATGCGCAGCGCAGAGCCCGGCGAGGCCTGGCGTTGGTGCTACGTCGACGCTCGGTTGGGTTGATACGGCGGCAGCTGCTCCCCATGCGCGCCGACCGTGGGAGCCGGCGCCTGCGGTAGTCCCGCGCCACCGCGAAGCAGGTCGCGGATCTCGGTGAGCAGTTCCACATCGGTGGAAGCGGTGGGTCCCGGCTCCTCCCCGCGGGCTCGTAGTTCGGCGATCTTCTTTATCGGCAGCACGACGACGAAATAGATGACGGCAGCGGTCAGAGCGAACGTGATGATGGCGCCGATGAAGGCACCCCAGGTGAAGACCTGACCGTTGACCGTTGCGGTTCCGCCGGTCTCGCCGCCGCCGCCGATCAAACCGATCAGCGGGTTCAGAAACGAGCTGGTGAAGGAGCTGACCAGCGCGGTGATCGCCGCACCGATGACCACGGCGACAGCCAGCTCCACGACGTTGCCGCGGAGCAGGAAGTCCTTGAAGCCCTTCATGTGTACTCCCGGTTATTGGGGCGGCGACGCCGCGAACTCCGATGGCTCCTAAGGGGGCAGGAGTGTAGCTGTGAGAGTGCCCGAAGCTGCGGCCGCGGCCAAGCGCGCTGCGGTGTCCTGGTCGACGGCGACTACCACCAGGCCGATCGGTTCGGCAGGCCGAGAATCTTCGGATTCCGCGAGCGGAACGGCCAGCACGACCACTCCGGCCGCGACAACGGTGGCGCTCGGTGCGTCCTGGACTGCGGCGAGGATGTCGACCCGATCACCGGCCCGCAACAGTGCAGCGACCTCCAGATCGACCAACCGCACCGGACTGGCCACGACTCCGGCATCGAGGCTGGCCGACAGGCCTGGTCCGAGCAAGCGGCGATCTGTCATGACCTCGCCGCGTCGTACCGAGCCGGTGACGACCCGCCCGACGACGTCCATCCCGGGTGTCAACGCGCCGTCCGGCAACTGCGCGCTGGTGCGCTCGGCTGAGCGCAGGTCATCGGTTCCGATCGTACGGCCGGCCGGAAGATCCTGCGCGGCGACCAGCACCGCGGACTGGGGTGGCTCCCTTGTGGCGGTCGGGGGCTGCGTCACCGGCGCCACCGCCAGGATCAGCGCAGCGGCGGCCAAGAGGGCTGCGGCGAGGCGTCGAGCGCTCAGCCAGCGCGGCGAAAGCGCGAGCGAGGACAGCGGCAGGAGCGTACGGACCGGCATCCTCTGAAGCTAGGAGCCAGCGGCTTCCGTCGCCCGTGCCGGGCCAGATTGTGGATACTGGCCGGCGGGCTGTGGATGGAGTGCGAAAGTCAGGAGCGGCGGCTGCCCGACGAGCCGGTGGTCGAGCCGCCGGACCTCGCTGGGGCCTTGGCCGGCGAGGCCGATGATGAAGACGAAGAGGACGAATCCGAGGTGCTGCTCGACGAGGAACCGGACGAGTCCTTGCCCGACACCGCGTCCTTGCTACTGGACGACTCTGAAGCGCTGGACGAGGAGTCCGATGAACTGCTCGACGCGGACGCGGACGAGGCGTCCTTGGCTGCCTCACCGTTCTTCTTGTTCTTGGCACCGTTGGTCTCCGCGCGGGAGTCATTCCGATAGAACCCAGAGCCCTTGAACACGACCCCGACCGAGCCGTAGACCTTGCGCAGCCGCTCGGAGCAGACCGGACAATCGGTCAGCGCGGCGTCGGTGAAGCTCTGGAACTGCTCGAAGCGGTGATCGCAGGCCGGATCGGTGCACGCGTACTGATAAGTGGGCACGTTCGTGGGGCTCCTCGGGGCGGATCGGTACTTAGCACTCTATCTGTCCGACTGCCAACCTGCCCTACACCATCGGTCCTGCCGTCGACCGACCCGATCCGGCCTGGGTGGCCGACAACGAACCCCTCCGGGCACCGCTCGGAAGATCAGCAGCCGACCGGGTCCAGTCGGACGGCTCCGCCTTAGTGATCTTGACCTTGTTGCGGTTTTCCGGCCATTTCATCGGCGAATAGCCACCATAAGGTCAAGATCACCGATGGGCGTGAAGGCGCTAGGCCAAAGCAGCCCTATGAACCGCCTTCAGGAGGTCATAGCGCGGCAACCCAGTGTCGTGGACTGTAGTTCCCATGCCGCACTTGTCCGCACGTGGTCAGAGTCCTTCGATGGGAAGCGCCCTCGATGTGTTGAGCACCGCCCAGAGATACCGGCTCGATCGAGCGCGTGCCGAGTTCGACGCCGAGGTGATCTACCTCAACACCACGACGATGGGGCTGCCACCGCGGCGAAGCCTCTTGGCACTGGAAGCCGTGTTGCAGGACTGGCGGCAAGGGACCGCCGATCCCCTCGACTACGACGGGGTGCTGGCTTCGGCGCGCGCTTCGTACGCAGAACTGGTCGCTGTCGACCCGTCTTCGGTCGCGGTCGGAAGCCAGGTCTCGGTTTTCGCCGGCTTGGTCGCCGCCTCGTTGCCGGCGAGCAGTGAAGTGCTCACCGCCGCGGGCGACTTCACCAGCATCCTGTTTCCGTTCCACGCCCAAGCCGGGCGGGGCATCACGGTCCGCGAGGTACCGCTTGAACGCCTCGCCGACGCCGTCACGGCTCGTACGGCACTGGTGTCGGTCTCTGCGGTCCAGTCAGCTGACGGCCGGATCGCGGATCTCGACGGCCTGCGGGCCGCCTGCGCGGCGACGGGAACGAAGGTGCTGCTCGACACGACCCAAGCTGCCGGATGGCTGCCGATCAACGCCGGCCACTTCGCCTACACCGTCTGTGGCGGTTATAAGTGGTTGCTCGCACCACGCGGGACAGCGTTCTTCACCGTGCACCCAGACCTGTCCGACGCGCTGGTGCCGAACAATGCTGGCTGGTACGCCGGCGAGGACCGTTGGTCCAGCATCTATGGGACCCCATTGCGGCTGGCCACGGACGCCCGACGATTCGACCTGTCCCCGGCCTGGCACTCGTGGGTCGGTGCAGCACCGGCCCTGGACTTGCTCAACGAGGTGGGTCCCACCGCACTGCACACCCACGCCCTCGGTCTGGCCGAACGCTTCCGTCGCGCTACCGGCCTGCCGTCGGCCGATTCAGCGATCGTGTCGGCCCTTGCCGACGAGCTGGTCCCCGATCTCATGACTCGCGCAGGCATCGTCGGATCGGTCCGGGCCGGTCGGCTCCGGCTGTCCTTCCACGTGTCGACCAGCGAGCAGGACACCGACCGGGCCGCCCAAGTCCTGGCCGGGCACCTTCGGCCCTGACGTATGCGCCCGTCAGGTGCGCGGTGTGACCCATCTGAAGAACGAGATTAGATTCCCATCGATGTCGAGTGTGCCGAACTCGCGGGTTCCGAAATCGGTGTCGGCAACGCCCTCGCTGGATACCGGATGCAACACCCCGGCGTCGCGTAGTTCGTCGTACAAGGCGTCGACCTCGTCAACCTGGATGCGGCAGCTCGCCGTGCCGGCGATGAACGACTCGGCGCCGGATCGGACCGGTCGTTCGATGGAATCGCGCTGCTCCCACGTGAGATCGCTGGACTCCCACAGGTGGATCTCGGCCTCATCCCGGAGCAGTACGGCGAACCCGCTGTCCTGATGTCGGACCGTGAACCCGAACTGGTCGCGATAGCAAGCCACCGCGACGGTCATGTCCCGCACGGGCAAAGCGGGGATGGTCTGGCCGAGATGCACGCTTGAAGTCTGCCCGGCGGCAAGACGGCTGACCACCGCGTTAGGCGATCTCGCAGACCGGCTTCGGACAACAAGGCAACCAAGGACGTTTCTAGCGTGGCATCCTCGACAGCAGCGTGGCACGATAGTGGCGTGAATGCCACAGTCGTTCTAGGCCGGCAGGGTCGTCTCGTCATCCCCGCTGAGGTACGGGCCGCCCTCGGTCTGTCTCCCGGTGATCGGCTGCACCTGCATCTCACGGGCGATCGACTCGTGCTTCAGCGACCGGAGGATGCGCTGTCGGAGTTGCGGCGGCTCGGTGCGGCAGTGCCACGGGGACGGTCGCTGGTCGAGGAATTGTTGGCTGATCGGCGCGCGGCGGCTGCCGTCGAGTGACCGTGCTCGACGCGTCGGCCGTGCTGGCGCTCATCCATGACGAGGCCGGCGCCGACGCCGTCGCAGCTGCGCTACCCGGCGCCTGGCTGGGAACGGTCAATCTGGCCGAGGTCGTGGGGAAGCTCGTTGATGTCGGAGTCGATGCGAGCCAGGTTCGGGAACTGTTGACCACGGCCGGGGTCCGGCTCGAGCCGCTGCACGTCGAAGACGCCGAGCTTGCCGGAGCCATGCGCTCTCTCGAGGGTGGGCGGGCGCTGTCGCTGGGCGACCGGTGCTGCCTGGCGTTGACGGTGCGCAGCCCCGCAGCCGAGGTCCTCACCGCCGACCGGGCCTGGACGGGGCTCGACCTACCCATTCACGTTCGGCTGCTCCGGTGAGGCCAAGACCTGGCAGGCACAAGCCGATCGACCACGGCCAGGCGTAGGTGAAGAACGTGAGGACCGTACGCAGCGCCGGCTCCGGCCATTCGTTTTCGAGGCCGAGTTAGAGGACCGGCGCCAGCGCCGCCGTCGTGGCATGACCGATAACCAGCGGCCAACAGCAGCCAGCCGATCGGGTTTCGCGGCCGGTGCGAGGCG
>JACCUM010000059.1 GCA_013811805.1 Geodermatophilaceae bacterium
GCGGTAGCCCACGCTTGGTCGGAGCTGCGGTTACTGCTCAGGTCACAACCGGGCGCACTGGTCTTCCTTGTTGCCCTGGACGATGTTGCCGCCACCAGTGGGCGGGGGCTGGTTCTCCTTGCACTGCAAGTTGCCGTCGATCCGGTTCCTGTTGATCGCGACACCGCCCGTGTTCTGGAAGGCCTGCAGGTCCGAATCGATGGTGTTGTTGCCCGCGATCAGCGAGCCACTGTTGTCGTCGAAGAGCAGGGTGCCCTCGATGTCGTTGCCCCGGATCGTGGCGCTGCCGCCTTGGACGAGCTGGACCGATCCGCCGACGGTGGACTGACTGAGCTTGACTGAGCGGGCATTCTCGCCCTGCACGTTTCCGATGACGCGGACCGACGTGGCCGTGAGCCGGGCATTGGACTCGACCTTGATGGTTCCTTGGACGCGCGTGCCGTTCAACGTGCACGCGGCGCCTGACGGCACCCGGAGGTTGTCGACGGTCACCGCGCCGATGCTGCCCCGACAGGTGGTTTCCTCGGCGTGGGCTGCGGTCGGTATTGCGAAGGCGACGACCGTGGCAACGCCGGTCGCCAGTAATAGCGTAAGACTGCGCTTCATGGCGCTCTCCTAGAAAGTGGCGGCCCTCATTGGGCCGATGCCACCAGCATCGACGCGCAACGTGTACGCCCAATGAGAGCTCGATGAGACAACGCTTAGATACCGGTGATCTGGGATTCGTGCGCGCGCTGCCATGATCATGAGCTGGCGGCATTCCAGCGCAGGACCTCGGACCAGACCGGTCGTACGAGCAGGTGCCCGGCCTCCGGTAGGACGGTGAGCGTGCCGTCAGCGACCTGATCGACCCACCACTGGCCGTGCGCCGGGCTGACGACGGCGTCGGCAGCGCCGTACCAGCAACGCACCGGGGCACCGACGGCCCGCGGGTCGAAGCCCCAGGGCGTCAGCGTGTACGAGACCAGGTCGGCGGCAAGGCCCGCGGATCCCTGTCCGAACGCCTCGGTCAGCATCGCCTCGAGGTCGGCCCGCAGCTCGGAATCGGCCAGAGCGGCCTCGTCGGCCGGGCTGCTGCCGACCATGCCGATCATGGCCGACGGATCGGCCGTCATCGGCGCGAGCATCTGCTCCAGATTCGCCAGCGCCGAGTCCGGATCGGCGGCCAGGCCGGCGATCATTGCCTTCTCGTCTGCGCCGATCCAGGCGACCTCCTCGTCTGGTGCTGGCGTTCCGATCACGGCCACCGACCGGACCAGGTCCGGGCGCCGGGCGGCCAGCGCCAGCGCGACCCGGCCGCCGGCCGACCAGCCGGTCACCGCAGCCGCGCGCACACCGAGTTGGTCCAACACGGCCGCGCAGTCGTCGGCGTACAGCGGGATGGTCGGTGAACTGCCCTCGGTGAGCCGATCGGAGCCGCCATACCCC
Organism: Geodermatophilaceae bacterium; assembly: GCA_013811805.1. Taxonomy (GTDB): domain Bacteria; phylum Actinomycetota; class Actinomycetes; order Mycobacteriales; family Geodermatophilaceae; genus JACCQS01. The sequence goes on from JACCUM010000059.1 coordinate 1,429, forward strand.
GGCCGATCCAGGGTGATCAACCGGACCCCCGCCGCAGCCGTGGCCTCGGGGTCCGGGTCGAAGTGTCGCGAGCCCGGTGCGACATGGCAGAAGAGCACCGGAAGTCCGTCGTCGGGGCCGCTGACCCGGACTGCGATCCGGCGCCCGCCTGTCGTGGTCGCGGTCTGTTCCGTGCTGAATGAGTTCGTCATGTCACTACCCTGATCCAGCATCGGTGACACCGTGCTGTCACCGACTTTCGGAGAATCTCAAACCGGCTTCAGGAGCCTGGGCGGAGGCCGAACGTGAACCGTACGGACCGGCTCTACGCCATCGCCGAGGAACTCCGTGCCGCCGGGCCGCGAGGACGGACCAGCGCCTGGCTGGCACAGCGGGTCGAGGTCGCGGCTCGGACGGTCAAGCGGGACGTGACCGCGCTGCAGGACTCCGGTCTTCCGATCTGGGCGCAGGCCGGTCCGGGCGGCGGGTACGTCCTAGATTCCTCAGCCACACTGCCGCCGCTCAACCTCACCGCCTCGGAGGCGACGGCGGTGGCCCTTGCCCTGGCGGCTCTGCCGCAACTTCCGTTCGCCCCTGACGGACGCAGTGCGCTGACCAAGATCCTGACGGCAATGACAGTCGAGGAGCGCGCGCGGGCAGTGGCTTTGGGCGATCGATTGTGGATCCGCGACCGGCGTGCGCCCGCACGCCCGGCGGTGGCCGGCGTCTTGGACGAGGCGGTACGTACTGGTGTCGTCACGGTGCTGGACTACGTGGACAAGAAGGGCAGTACCACTCGACGCCGCCCCGTGGAACCCATGGCGCTGGCCGCCACCGGTGGCCACTGGTTCCTGCTGGCTTGGTGCAGACGGCGGCGAGCAGGGCGATGGTTTCGACTCGATCGGATCGAATCTGCTCATCTGACCACCGAGCTCGCCGCACCGCGCGATCTGCTCGACACCTTCGGAGCGCCGCCCGTCGACGCCGGGCCGGTCAGTCTGGTGGATTCGGTCGAGGGCGAATCGGGGTCGGTCGTGATGGCCGGAGAAAGTCGGTCTGGACGGCGAGCCCTGGGACCGACAGGATGAGCGCCGATCA
>JACCUM010000067.1 GCA_013811805.1 Geodermatophilaceae bacterium
AGGCGGTGGGTCTCCGGGTCGAGGTAGCGGGCCTGCCAGCGGCCACCTGGACGCGGTTGGCGAACGGACCCCCAACCGCGTCGTGAACGCGTCATCTGCACTCGCCCCTAGGATGCCGCTGTGTGCCTCTACCGTCTGTTCACTATGGCACATTTATGGCACAAGAGGAGGGCCTGAAACTAAAAGGCCAGGTCAGCCCTCGTAGCTCAGGGGATAGAGCAGTGGTTTCCTAAACCGCGTGTCGCAGGTTCGAATCCTGCCGAGGGCACCCGTAAAGGCGCAGCTCAGAAGCTCTTTCACTTTATGTAATCGGCATAACCCGGCTCCCAGTCCGCACACAGAGTCCGCAAGAGTTCGCGTCGCCGCCTCATCAATGCAGTCGGCTACGGCATTCCTCGTAGAGGTGCCCGTACGTCAGGTTGGCAGGGTGCCAGATGCTCGCTAAGTCGGTCACGGAGGAACGCCGGCACGGGTACCCATCGCCGTTGATGCGTCTTCGTTGTGCCGAAAGTCGCCCGGCCATTCACGTCGCTCATTGCCTGCGCGATGTCGAGACGGCGCGCACCCGGAGCGACCCGGCGAGCCCGGATCGCGGCCAGTTCGCCCCAGCGGAGTCCTGTGTAGGCGAACAGGAGGACGACAACACCGTCGTCGGGGCCGCAGGCTGCTGCCAAGTCAGCTACCTGCCGGTGGGCCAGATAGCGACGCTCGACCTGCCGCAGGGGCGGTAGATCGACACCTCGAACCGGATTGCGACCCAGCTTCCTCGCCTTCACTGCACCATCGGGCATCGCGCCCAGAAGGTGGTAGGCCGCCTAGTGCTGGACGCCGACAGGCCCGAGGTGACCATCCCGGCTACCCAGTGCTCCGCCGATTCGTAGGTGATTCGACTCAGAGGCACGCTCGCCCATAGAGGCAGGATTCGAACCTTGAGCATGGACTCGGAGCCGGCGATGGTGGACGGCTTCCAGTCGTTAAGGTCCGCCTGTCGCGAGAGCCACGCGGTCGCCCATTCGCCCACGCTGATCCGGCCCCCGCCTTCGGGTCGGCGCAGGTACCGGTTTGCGCTGCCGTCGTGACCTGATCAGCCACTGCTGCGCGTCGATCTTTCGAGCGAAGTGTCGGGTGTGCTCCTTGCTCGAGTCGTCTCGGTACCGACCTTCAGCCCTCTTTGCGATGCTAGCCACGGCTGCCCGCCGTCCGGTCCTGTCGCAGCAGGTTCTATCCAAATCGGTGAGGAGTTCGACCCACGGAACCTGTTCGGCCATGCGCGCTTACCTTCCGTTGATCAAGGGTGTGCACGCAGTCCGACCGCAAACGCGGCGACGGCCCGACGTACGGGACGCCATCAGTACGGTCGGACGGTGTTCGAGTACGTATCACGCGAGGTCGGCGGTGAGACCGGCCGGTTCGTCGAGTCGATCTGGTTCGCGCGTGGTCAGATCACCGGGGTCCGCGAGCGGATCGCTCCCACCGGATCAACCGTCGCGGCCCTGGTGCTGGGCGATCCCATCCGCCAGACCCCGGATGGCGCAGCCGACGTGTTAGTCGCGGACACCGGCTTCCTGATCGGCCCACACGACCGGCCGATCGTCAACGAGCCGCTGGGGGAGACGTACTGCGTGGGCATCGTCACCACCCCGGTCGGCTGCCGGCCGGCGCTCGGGCTGGCGCCGGCCACGTTGCGCGGTCGGGTCGTCGACCTCCTTTCGGTCTGGCCACGAGCGGGTGCCGTACGGCGGGGACTTCTGACATGCCGTACGCCTGATACCGCTCTGGATCTGATCGACGCGACACTGAGTCGTCCAGAGCCATTCGACCGCACGGCATTTGAACGGTGCGAGGCAGCTGTCGCACGGCTGTCGGCCGAACCGACAAGGCCGGTCGGGGACATCGCGGCCGAGCTCGGCGTGAGCCATAGCCACCTCGACCGGCAGTTCACCGAGCAGGTCGGACTGAGCCCCCGGACCCTGGCCCGCACTCTGCGGATGCGCCAGTTGCTAGAGAGCATCGACGTCCATGGGGCCGTGGGCTGGGCGGACAAGGCCGCAGACTTGGGCTGGTCCGACCAGGCGCATCTCATCCGGGATTTCAAGCGGCATACCGGGGTTACGCCGTCGGAGTACGTGGCCGCGCAGCGCTTGACGTACGACCGTGACGTCGCGGCCGAGTCAGCGGGATTCGTCCCGGAGCCGATGTGAAGTTCGTCCAATCCCCCGGCCGAATCCTCGGCGCAGCATTCGGCGGCCGTACCGACGAACTGAAGGGCGCCCGATGACCGAAGCGTTCAACGCCGAGACCACGATCGATCGTCCGGTCACCGAGGTATGGGCGCGGCTGATCGACTGGGACGACGCGGCGCGCTGGATGTCGGGGGTGGAGGGTCTGCGCGCGCAGGGTCCGACCGCCGTGGGCACCTGGCTGATCTTCATCACTCGTGGAAAGCAGCGCTCCAGCCAGATCGCGGACCTGGACCCCGGACGCAGCATCACGTTGCGGTCCACCCAGGGCGGGGTCACGGCTGACTACGTCTATGCCTGCGCGCCGGAGGGCGGCGGGACGCGGGTGAGTCTGGTGGTCGACTGCCGGATGACCGGCCCCGTACGGCTTCTCGGCCCGGTGATCCGGTCGGCCATTCGCAAGGCCGACGGCGGCCAGTTGAACGCCTTTGCCGCCACCTTTGCTCGCCCATAGCAACCGCCGGATGAGGACTCCCTACCACTAGGTGATCTGCCGGTAGGTTCGTCCGAATCCGTGTCCATCCGTCGATGCGCTAGGCAGGCAGGAGGGATATATGTGGACGATGGAGTTGGGTTCTCCTGTGCCAAACGTGGTCGCCGTTGCCCGCAAGGGCGGGCGCCCGGTGTCCGGCCCGCGTTCCCAGGAGTGAGTCAGCCGAGTTGTGTGACGTGAAAGGCGCAACCGGGTGCTGGTTCGACGACTATTCGTTCAAACCATCCGCGCTCGGATCAGCAATCACAACGCTCATCTCCCTCGATTGGGGCCGGATGTGTTCCGGTAACACGGAAGGAAGCGGTTGGCGAGGAGGCCCGCAGTCATCGTGCCTGCCTGGCCCAGCGTTGACGGCCATCTACAAGTCAGCAGCGGCCGTCACAGGGAGAACGTCGGCCGGGGCGCTTTCGTGAGTTCGCAATTCGCAATCCGACCCGGGGCAAAGCCGATCGGGGCCGATCCCGGTGGTGGCGGATTCGGCCCGATCGTGCAGTGATGTGCCCCTAGGCGTGCTTGGCCCGCGTACGTCGAGGCATGAGCACTAGCCCGGTACCGATCAGCACGATCCCAGCGCCGATCCCAGCGAGGGACATCGACGGCACTGCGGTTCCGGTGTAGGCGAGGCCGCCACCGTTGCCGTTGCCGTTGCCACCGCCGCCGCCATTACCGCCGCCGCCATTGCCACCGGATCGGGTCGTCGTCGCGGTGCCGGTAGAGGTTTCGGTGCCAGTCGAGGTGCTAGTCGACGTACCAGTTGTTGAGGTTGATGTCGACGTCTCCGTCGATGTCGATGTCGGGCCGGGGCCGGGGCCGGGGCCGGGGCCAGGACCGGGGCCGGGGCCAGGACCGGGGCCAGGACCAGGA
>JACCUM010000467.1 GCA_013811805.1 Geodermatophilaceae bacterium
AGTGTACGTAGATCATCCGCAGTGACATGGTCTCACCGCGCGGTGCGGCTTGACGCCGACGTGCTCTACGTCGCCGACGAGCCGGTGATGACCAGCGCCGGCGTCGCCGCCGGGATCGACCTGTGCGTGCACCTCGTGCGCACCGACTACGGCGAGCGCGTCGCCGCCGAGGTCGCGCGGCGCATGGTGGTGGCACCCCATCGCACCGGGGGGCAGGCCCAATTCCTGCAGCGCCCCGCCCCACCCGTGGGTACCGGTCTGGCCGCGACCTGCGCGTGGGCGCTGGAACAACTCGGCCGGCCGCTGTCGGTGGCCGACCTCGCTCGCCACTCCTGCTGGGCGCCCCGCACCTTCGCCCGACGCTTCCTCGCCGAGACCGGAACCAGCCCCTAACGCCTGATCTTGGTGTGATCGAGGGGTCCCGGAAAGATCTCATTGGAGGAAGCATGACCACCATCAACGCTGACGTGGGTGGAGACTGACCCCGGTCATGCGCCGCGTTGCTGACGGCCGCCGGCCCAATGCTCGACCAGCTCACCGCGGCGCTCGGCGACGCCCACCAGGCTGAGTGTGACAGCCGACACCGGCGTCATCGAAGATGCGTCCGAGGGTGGCTCGTTGCTCGGTGAGGTACTCGAGGGTGTTCGCGAGCCACGCCTTGCCGTCCTGGAAGGCGGCAGCGGAGGCGGCGATGCCCAGAGGGCTAATGCCGGCGGTGGCTGCATCGGGCAGGGTCGCCCACGCAGCACGATGGGCGGGATTCGTCACGGCGATGAATCCGAGGCACAACCCGGGGATGTTCCAGGCCTTGCTTGCGCCGAACAACGTTACCGAGTGGTGTCGGGTGCGCTCGTCGATCTCCGCGTAGGGGGTGAAGGCGACGCCGTATCGCAGCGGGGCATGGATCTCGTCGCTGATGACGAACGCTCGATGCCGCTCGACGTTGTCGGCGAGCGCCGCCAGCTCGTCACGCTGGAATACGCGGCCAACCGGGTTGGCCGGATTGCACAGCAGGACGCTGGCCGCACCCGCCGACAACGCGGCATCGATCGCATCGAGATCCAGGACGTAGCCATCTCCGGTGCGCAGCATCGGGGCCTCGACGGCTTGGCGCCCCGGCGTCCTGGAGCGCACCGAAAAAACTGCGGTACGTGGGCGTGGGCACCACCACCGGGCTGCCTTCCGGCGTGTAGAGGCGCAGGCTGTTCGAGATAGCGTGCATCAACTGCGGAAGCAGCTGGATTGCCTCGGGCTCCGTGCTCAAGCCGAGAGTGTCGCCCAACCACTTCGTCGCGATCTCGGGAACGGCGGAACGATCGCCGGGGATCGGATAACCGAAGGACTGCCGCTGCACCGCGTCGCTGACCGCGTCGAGAACCGGTTGAGCGACCGGTAGGTCCATCTCCCGCGACGGTGAGATCGATGACGTCTTCGTCGTACACCGACCAACGCTTGGTCGCGCGGCCGCGGGAGCGGCCAAGATCCCAGTCGAGCGAGGGTGAGCGCCCGTGCGTCATGCGGGTTGCTGAGCCTCGAGCGCATCGACGATTTCCGCCGCCGTACATACCGTGCCGAGGCGGGGAAGCACGTAGCCGACAGCGAACTCGTGAGCATCGGCGTCGAGTCCGCTCATCGCGTCCACCGGGTAGACCGTCGCGTAGCCGAGATCGTCAGCGACACGAGCAGTCGATTCGACACCCCAGTTCGTGACCAGCCCCGCGATCACGACGGTCTCGATTCCGCGGCGTCGTAATTGCTCGTCCAGCTGGGTGGTTGCGAAGGCGCCGACGCTGCGCTTGACGAGCACGAGGTCATCCGGCCCGGGGTCGCACTCGGGGGCCAGCTCGCTACCAGGAGGTTGATCCGCCAGGTCAGGTCGTTCCACGCGGACGAACACCACGAGCCCACCGGCCGCGCGCATCCGCTCGGCAAGCATGGTGCACCGCGACAGAACCTGATCGCCGGTGTTGGGTCGCGTGTCGAGCGAAATGATGCGCGGCATCAGATCGATCAGGACGAGTGCGGTACTTCGCGGCTTGATGTTGATCGTGGTCACGACTCCGGAGCGTACGCACCGGGTCCGACATCAATCCGGGACGATCGGGTCAGCGCGGCCTCCGCCTCGGCGACGATTCGTTCGACGATCCGCGCGGCCAGCTCGATCGAATGCACGAGTCCTACCGACTGCCCGGCGTACAGGGCGAGCCCTTCGAGATCGCCGGCCATGCTCTGCAGGGGCGGTGTGTCGTCGTAACGGTGCTGCTCTCGGCCGGCGTCGTCGCGTGCCAGGACGTCCCCGGCACCCGGACGGCCGTCGCCGGGCTCAGCACACCGGATCGCCGACCCCTCAAGCGGCGCAGAGAACCAGTAGGCCTCGGCCATCAGGCCGATCGACGACTGACACATTCGACGTCGTCGCGCGGATTGACCCGAGTGAAGCAGACTGATCCGGTGGATGACGATCTCGAGGGCATGACGCGAGAACAGCTGATCGCTGAAGTGATCAAACTCCGCACCGCCATACGCGACCATCGCGACAGCTCGGGACACGACCTGTGCTGGCATCACCCCGATCTCTGGCGGACCTTGCCGGAACGGGTCGAGCCCGACGTCGCGGTCCCGCCGTGGCCGCAGTTCCTGCGTGGATGCGTCGCGTACCGCCAATCGCTTGATGAGCAAGCACTCAAGGCCAAATCCCACGACGCAGAGTATGACGAGCATCCCGCAGGCCGATCCGCTTACGACAACGAGATCAAGACGCCCGGCTGTCCATTACGCGATCGAAATCGTCGCCGCAAGCCGTTCCGC
>JACCUM010000124.1 GCA_013811805.1 Geodermatophilaceae bacterium
GGTGCGGTGCTCGACGTGTGCGCGGGGGCGCGGTCGAGCCGTTCGCGTACGTAGCGCCACGTGACCGCAATCAGCGCGGCAATCGGTACGGCCAGGAAGGCACCCATGATGCCGCCCAGGTTGCCGCCGGCGATCACGGCCAGAATGACCACCGCCGCATGCAGTTTCAGGCTCCTGCCCTGCAGGATCGGGGCGAAGACATTGCCCTCGAGTTGCTGTACGACTACGACGATCGCCAGCACGATCAGCGCCGCGGTGAAGCCTTCACTGACCAGCGCGACGAGGACCGCGACACCGCCGGCCACGAACGCACCGATGATCGGGATGAAGGCGCCGATGAAGGTGAGCACGGTCAACGGCAGCACCAGCGGCACCCCGATCACCAGCAACCCGACACCGATGAAGACTGCGTCGATCAGGCCGACGGCCAGCTGGGTGTGCATGAAACTGGCTAGGCTTGCGTAGTACCGCTTACCGAGTTCGGCGGCGTGCGGGGCGGCCCGGCTCCCCGTCTGGCTTGCCAGCCAGGGGAGGAAGCGCGGCCCGTCCTTGAGGTAGAAGAAGACCAGGGTGAGGATCAGGGCCAACGTGATCAGCGCGTTGCCAAGCGAGCTGATGCCGCCGAGGACGATGCCGACGATGTCGCCGGCCTGCTCTTGCACTTTGGCCAGTCCCTCGTCCAGCGCTGCACCTACTTGGTCGTCGCCGAGGCTCAGCGGCGGACCGGCCAACCACTCCTGAACGGCGGCAAGTCCGCCAGCGATCCCGTCGGTGACGCCCTCGACCTGCGAGGCGACGGGTACGACGATGACTGCGCCGGCGCCGATGACGAGGCCCAGAAAGGCGATGACCACGACGATCGAGGCAAGTGCCGGTGGCCACTTGTGCGCACGGAGGAACCGCGCCGCCGGCCAGAGCAGCGTAGTGACGAACAACGCAAGCACAACCGGGACGACGACGAACCACACCTTGCCCAGGAGGTAGCCAACCAGGGCGATTGCGGCCACGACGACCAGCAGTCGCCATGACAGCCCGGCAAGGGTCGAAAGCGCCGCCCGGACCCGACGAGAGCGCCCCTCCGGCGCCGTCATGACGAGATCACCCCGCCATCCTGTCGTAGTCGACCCTTTCGCACGTTATGCGCAGAACGTTCCATAATCGGATCGGAATCGGGATGTTATGCGCATAACGACCCAGTGGGGTTACTCGCTGGCTGCGGTCAGACCCGGTAGCCCGAGGCGGCATGCGGCCGAGGCGGAGCCGAGCCAGGTGTGCGGGTTCTTGTCCCAGCACCAGCCGAGTTTCGGCATCGCCTTGCTGATCCACAGCGCCGGAACCCGCTGATCGCTTCCCCGCGAAGCCAGTAGCGAGAAGCAGTTGTTCTTCTCCAGCGACTCCGGGAACTGCGTGACAAAGGCGATTCCCTCGTCGACGGTCAACGGCGTACGCCCAGCCGCGGTGATCGAGACCAGCGCCTCGCTCGGCCGTACATTGAGATACTCGGCGCCTCGGTCGACGTCGAACAGGACGTACGCCCCGCCGTCCGGGATCTCGACCGACTCGATCGGCGTGAACCGGTCCACGTCGTCGAAGCCGTCCGTGACGAACCCCGGCTTTCCGTTGAGTTCGGTCAATGGCATCGAGGCCGTGGCCGGGACCATTCGCTTGGTGATTACGAGGACGAACGGAACCCGGGCCCTAGTCGGTGCTGCGAATTCGGCTCTGCGCTGCAACATGACCTGGTGCAACGGCGCGACGACGTCCCGGAAGGCGTCCGGCGCCAGCCCAGCGATCGCCGGGTAGCCCTTGTCGAGCAGTCGCTGCATCTGGCGGTCGAACTCGGCATCGGCAGCTAAGTCCTTGCCGGGGTCGATGGCGGTCTGATGAGCAGTCATTGGGTTCCTTCCCGCGGGTCATTCGTCCGAACGCCAGCAACGTACGACGTACGGAGTTAGTTCCCGGCGGAATCGGGGGCCGGTTCGCTTGACAACAGCGGCTTGTCGCCCTCGAAAGGGCGAAAGGGTCGGTTGTGTAGCGAACCGGCCGAAAGTGGCACCGGAACGGGGGCCAGACTGCGAGGGCGCCGCTGAGGGACGCTGATAGGGGTACGGCATGGACTACGTCCGACTGGGTACAACGGGCCTGCAGGTTTCCCGGATCTGTCTGGGCTGCATGAGCTTCGGCGATCCCGGGCGAGGCGCACATCCCTGGAGCCTCCCGGAGGCACAGAGCCGGCCGTTTCTGGAGAAGGCGCTGGCCTCGGGGATCACCTTCTTCGATACGGCGAACACCTATTCCGATGGCAGCAGCGAGGAGATCGTCGGGCGGGCCCTGAACGACTTCGCCCGCCGCGAGGATGTGGTCCTGGCCACCAAGGTGTTCATGCCGATGCGGCCGGGTCCCAACGGTGGCGGCCTGTCCCGCAAGGCGATCCTGCACGAGATCGATGCCAGCCTGGAGCGGCTGGGCACCGACTACGTCGACCTCTATCAAATCCACCGCTGGGACCCGAACTCCCCGATCGAGGAAACCCTGGAGGCACTCGACGAGGTGGTTCGCTCCGGTCGAGCCCGGTATCTCGGCGCCTCGTCGATGTGGGCTTGGCAGTTCAGCAAGGCGCTCCATACCGCCGGCGAACATGGCTGGGCCCGGTTCGTGTCGATGCAGGACCAGTACAACCTGCTCGACCGTGAGGAGGAGCGCGAGATGCTGCCGCTGTGCGCCGACCAGGGGATCGGCGTCATCCCGTGGAGCCCGCTCGCCCGGGGCAGGTTGACCCGCGACTGGGACGAGTCCACGAATCGGTCGGGCAGCGACCAGGTCCTGCCCAAGCTGTATGGCATGGATGGCGACCGCGAGATCGTGTCCCGGGTAGCCGAGATCGCCGGCACCCGCGACGTCTCCCGTGCGCAGGTCGCCCTGGCCTGGGTGCTGGCCAATCCGGTGATCACTGCGCCGATCGTCGGTGTGACCAAGGATCAGCATCTCGACGACGCGCTCGCCGCAGTCGACCTGCGACTGACCGAGGAGGAGACCACCCGGCTCGAGGAGCCCTACACCCCGCGGACGCCGGGCGGCTTCTCCTGAGCGCTGCTGGTCGGACGTGCCGTGTCGTCCTGGACTGATGGGCCGTCCGCATTCGCTGCGGATCGAGCCGGCCGGGAAAGGCGCAACACCCGGCGCAGACGGGGCGCCATCTTCCAGCCGGGCGCCTTGCTGCTGGTGACGATTGTCGGCGGGTAGTACTCCAACAGCGCATTGTTGAACTGCGCTCCCAGAACGATGGCCAGTGAGGCGAGGTAATAGAAAATCAGGAATGTGATCGGCGTCGTCAGCGCGCCGTAGGTGAGGCCGTTGGAGTAGGCGTAGGTCAGGTAGAGCCGCAGGCCCAAGCTGGCGATCAGGAACAGACCCGTTGCCAGCAGGGCTCCGGGCAGACCGCGCCGCCAAGCGTGGCGGCGCTTGGGAGCCACCTTGTACAGGGTTGCCAGCAGCAGGATCAAGATGACGCCCAACGCCGGGTAGTAAGTGAAGGACACCACCGATTCGACCTCGTCGCGGATGCCAGTCGGGAACAGCCTCGGCAGCAGGTCCGGACCGATGGCCATCAACGGCAGCAGCAGGATCCCGGCGAACAACGCAATCATGTAGAGCCCGAGGGCGAAGAAGCGTTCTCGTACGGGGTGGCGCACCTCGTGCTGGCCGTACGCGATCGTGATCGCCTCGACGAAGGCCGACATGGCCGAGGACCCGGCCCAGAAACTGATCAGCAGACCGATCGAGATGACCCCGCCCTTGGTCGAGTCCAGGATCGTGGTCACGGTTTCGCCCAGCAGATTGTCGGCGACCTCAGCGCTGAAGATCGTGCGTAGGAACCGTTCCAGTTGCTCCTGGACGGTGATGATCGTCTCCGGGCCGAAGAACTCGGCCACCGGACCCACCAGGCCGAGCAGGGCGAGCAGCAGCGGAGCGGTGGACATCGCCGACCAGAACGCGGCCTGCGAGCTGATCCCGAACAGCGAGTCGTCCCAGGCCTTGGACAGCGTCCGGCCGGCGACCTTGCGCCAGCGATGCACGACCGGCCCGTCCGCGGTCGGGTCCGGGCCACCCCCGTGCCGATGCCATGGCTCGGTCGTACGGGCCGGAGCCGCGGCGCCGTCCGTCCCGCCGGCAGCGGTATCCGTATCGGTCATGGCGGCGTTCGGTGTCACCGGATCCGCAGCACGGGCATCCGCGGTACCGGCGTCCGCCGTACCCGCATCGGCCGTACCTGAATTCGTCGTACCCGCCGGCGCCAACCCGCGGTCAGACATCGGAGCGGCGTCTGCGGTCACAGGTCAAGGATGCCTGACCGGGAGCGCCGCAGTGCACCTGTACTAGGCGGATTGTCGGTGAATCGACGGGTGCAAGGTGCAGAGGACAGGTGTACTGAGGGGACCGAGAGCGCAGGGCGGGTTAGTCCCCGCTGCCGTACGGGCGGGTGATGATCTCGAGGAGGTGCCCACTGGGCTCTTCCCAGTACAGGCCGCGGCCACCATCGTTCGTGTTGACCTCGCCGAGCTGTGACTTGTGCGGGTCGGCCCAGTACTGCAAGCCACGGTCGCGGATGCGGCCGAAGATCGCGTCGAATTCGTTGTCCTCCACCAGGAACGCGTAGTGCTGCGTGTGGACGCCCTCAGGGTTGTCGAGGTAGTCGAGGGACACGTCGTTGTCCACCTGGGCGACGAGGAACGGGCCGTACGGCGTCGGCGGAGCCAGGCCCAGGATGTCGCAGAGGAACGTCGCTGAGTCACGCTTGTCCCTGACGTTCACGATGGTGTGGTTGAGCTGGACACTCATGAGAACTCCTTCAATCTCATAGCCAGTGATTGTCGTGGCGCAGATAGAACTCGGCGAGCTCCTCAACGGTGAGCTGCCGTCTCTCGGCGAGTTCGGCGAGGCCCTCGAAGTAACCCTCGCGGGGCGCCCCGGGGGTGAACATGAGCAGCATCGAGGCTGGTTCGCCGGATTCGTTGCGAAAGGCGTGGATCCCGCCCTCGGGTACGAACAAGAAATCCCCTGGCCGGGCTTCGATCCAGGTGGCGCCGTCGTACAACCGCACGGTCCCGGACAGAACGAAGAAGGACTCCGAGATCGTCTTGTGGAAGTGCGGGCCCGGACCGCTCGGCGTCGGTCCCATTTCCCAGCGGTACAGGCCGAACGCACCGTTGGTCGAGGCAGCGGTCCCGAGGTAGTGCACGGTGTTTCCCGAGGTGTAGATCAGATCGGGGGCCTGATCCGCGCGTCGTAGTGTGGCGCTGACCTCACCGGTGGTCCCGGAGTATCGAGGCACTGGATAGGACATGCAGCCGCTCCCTTGCTTTCTGCATCGAGGCTAGCTGTCGTGCAGCGGTGACTAGAGCCGCGGTTGCCTCACTTAACGCGCGGACATCTTCAGGGCCTAGCTAGGTCGCCGGACGCGAGCGATTTATCAGGTCGCCGGGACGCGGACGACGAAGCGACGGCCGTCGAGGGTCCCCGTGACGGTAGTGGCGGATTCGGCGCGGAAGGGTTGCCAGGTCAGTCGCAGCT
>JACCUM010000127.1 GCA_013811805.1 Geodermatophilaceae bacterium
GCCTCGCGGCGGTACCAGCGCTCGAGCGCGTCGCGCAGCGGCTGCGGACCGGCGGTGGCCACAGACACCTCGAGCGCCTCTCCTCGCCGTGTGACATGGGCGCGCGAGCGCCCCGGCTCGACCCGGACCCTCAGCGTCAGCTCCTGCCCGAGGTAGGGCACGATGCCGCGGTCCTCGAGTCGCACGGGGGCGGCGGCGCGCGCCGCCTCGAAGCGGCGCAGCGTGCGCTCGATCCAGCGTCGCTTCTCGGCCACGAGCGGCTCGGCGTGGCGCAGGGCCATCCGGCGCGGCAGGACGACCTCGACCTGGCCTTCGGGGGAGACGACGACGCGGGCGTGGCGAGCGCGCCCCGAGCGCCGGACGCGGTAGTCGATACCTCCGGACATGGCGGGGAGGGTACGACCGCCCCCGGCGGGATGTGTCCCACGGCTCTCTCAGCGCTCGGAGTAACCCAAGTACACGGTCCGGCGCCGTGACCCCGTGCCTCCTTTTCCTATCGCTCAGGCGGTCGGGGCGGCCTCCAAGGCTCGCTGTCGGCCAGGATGCGGTCGATCTCCTCGGTTAGGTGGCCGGCGAGCCTCTTGCACTCGTCGCGATTGACCTCCACGCCCTCGCTCGTCTCGTAGGGAGCGCCGCAGACCAAGAGATTCTCGTCGTTGAAGAGGTTCGCGGGCTCGGTGTAGTTGAAGGAACCGGCGACCACCGTGCTGTCGCCGATCACCATCAACTTGTGATGGAGCTTGCGCAGGCCCTCGCGGCGACGCGGAACGCGTATCTCGATACCGCCCTCGACGAGCCACTTCGCCGCCGACCAATCGTGACTCGACTGACCGCGGTCCACCACCCCGTGGACCAGTCGACCGGCTCCGTGCAAGACCAGTAGGGCATCATCGATCCCCGACGACCCGGAGAAGGTGAAGACCGCGAACCGGATCGAGTCCCCCGGGGGGCATTTGAGAAGCTGCTTGATGATCTCCGCCTCGGGGCCGTGATCGGGGGCGAAGAGCACCTTGACGGCACGCCGCCGACGTCGAAGGTCTTCGGCTTGTCGCCGATCCGCCCGCGGCCGAACTCGCCGCCGTAGATCTCGGCGAACTCCTTGCCGTACTCCTCGGCCACGTCGCGGTGATGGAAGACGAGGACATGGTTGAGGTTGGTGTGGGTGTCGGTGTCGGTGAAGTTCGCCGACCCGGTCAAGAGCGCGGGGTGCCCGCCCGCCTGCCACCGCCCGTCCGAGCGCAGCCGAAGGTCCCGGACGACGAACTTCTGATGAAAGATATGGGCGTGGTTGAAGTCGAGCCGGACCTCGACCTGGCAGCGGGAGAGTGCGGCGAAGATGTCGCGGTTGACCTTGTGGTCGGCCGCATCCCCGGCCCACCGGTCGATGCCGGCGCCATTCGGTGGAGGAGGCTCGTCCTCCATCAGGTACGAGTGGTTGAGAACCAGGCGTACGGACTTGCGCGCGAGACGCTTTCGGATCAGCGCTTCGGCGATCGGCGCCGAGTCGAGCTCCTGGACGGCGACGTCCACCGAGTCCTCGGCTGCGTCGATGAAGCGCACGATCTCGGCCTCGAGGTCGTCGGCGGCGCCGAGAGCGCGGGGGCCGACGAACGCCTCGATCTTGCGGTCGGCGAAGGTGGCCACGGGGTAAGCGTCGCCAATATGAGGCGCTACGTCAAGGCGGTGCTTCCGAATACGGCGGACTTGAGCCGTCGACGATCCACCGCGTCCTCGCGCCCTCGGGAAGTCCGACTCCTGCTCGACCAAGGAGTAGGCGGTCGGGTAGGGCGACCCCGCCTGGTCGGCCTATCGGGCGATGAGAGAGCGCTTCGCGGAAGCCTTGCGGGCTCGAATGGCGAGGCGGACTCGCTTGGTCATCGGTACCGCGGCCGCGCGACGCCTGCGAGGCCGGTCTGGCGGACCTGACGGTAGATGCCGCCGCCGTTGTTGTTCGTGCCGCCCTTGGAGGTGTTGCCGCCGATGCACTCCAAGCGGCCGCCGCCGGGGTTGCTGATCACGAGCTCGACGTGGTCGACGAACCGGCCGCCGGGCCAGTTGAAGAGGGCTAGGTCGCCGGGCTTGGCGTCTCGCACCGAGTACCAGCCCGCGAAGCCGTTGCGACGCCCCTTGGCGTCGGCGACGATCGCCGGCGTGAAGACGATGTTGCGCTTCGAGAACATGCAGCCCGCCGCCTTGTGGGCGCAGTAGCCAACGAACGCGCCGCACCAAAAGAAGCCGGAGTAGCCGAGGGCCCACGTCTGGCAGTCGTCGATGATCCCCGGGCCGCGGTTCGAGCCTGCGGGCTTCTCGGTGCGACCCTCGAACCGGAGGGCGTACTTGATGACGGCCTGTGGGCCGCCGTGGGGCTCTAGGAGGTCGTCGAGGAGCTTGCGCCGGGCGCCGGCGCGCTCGAGTTGCGTCTGGTTGCGCTTGTCCGGGTCGCGGACCAGCTCCTGCTCGTACTCCGAGAGAAGGTCGTCCTGCTTGTCTGTGCCGACGCCGAGGATGTACGCGACGATCTGTCCGGTGTCCATCGTGTCCGGGCCGAAGACGTGGTCCTCATCCACGCGGTAGTCCGAGCCCCGCGCGTCGAGGCGGCGGTTGATCGCGTGCTGGAGCGCGCCGATGTCCTCACCTCGGGCTAGCGGAGTGGTCACGGCCAAGGGTCGCTGTACGGAGTCGTTCATGCCATTTCCTTTGTCTATAGAGGCCGCCGCTTCGGGCGACCGCGAGCCATTGCACCAGCAGCCGGCTCACCCACGCCAGGTCCGCTCGCTTGCGAACCGGCCGGATGAACGCGCCCCGTGGGAGCCGTGCAGGGACGCTGGGAAGGCGTCCGAGGACGCCGAGGCTCCGGCTATTGCCTGGGCGCATTGGGGCGGGCCGGGTGGAGGTGAGTGAGTCACGCTTCTCCTGACGCTAGGTTGAGCGCCCACCCCCGCCAGCAGGACGACGCCGAACCCGGCGAGCATCGGGCGCGACCGCCCTAGTGGCTTGCGGCGCGCGATGGCGTATGCCGCGCCTCCGGTTCTGGCCGGACACTCATTTAACCAAGGAGGCTCTGCTCAGCCCAGCCGCTCGTACGCCGGCAGCGTCAGGAACTCCACGAACTCCTCGTTCAGCGCCACCCGCTCGAACAGCTCCCGCGACAACTCCGGCCGTCCCTCACGCTCGAACCACTCGTCATCCCCGATCTCCTCGCGGAT
>JACCUM010000470.1 GCA_013811805.1 Geodermatophilaceae bacterium
CCTGACCTACGAGATGTATCAGCTCGGCTGAGGGCGCAGAATCTGCCGTATGCGATTTCATGCGACCGTCGAGCTGGGCGGTAAGACGGCTACCGGCGTCGAGGTTCCCAGGGATGTCGTCGAGAGCCTGGGACCGAGCAAACGGCCGGCCGTGCGGGTGACGATCAACGACTACACCTACCGCAGCAGCGTGGCACCGATGGGCGGGCGGTTCTTGCTCGGAATCAGCGCTGAAGTCCGTGCGGCGGCCGGCGTACAAGCCGGGGACGAGGTCGACATCGACATCGAACTCGACACCGAACCCCGCGAGGTGGCGGTACCGCCGGATTTCACCGATGCCCTCGCAGGCGACCCGGCAGCCAAGACGTTCTTTCACGGACTGTCCTACAGCAACCGGCTGCGGGTCGTGCTCTCGATCGAGGGAGCCAAGACGGCAGAGACCCGCCAGCGACGGATCGACAAGGCGGTCAGCACGCTGAGTGCTGGCCGAACATAAGTTGACCCCTAGCTCCCCCGGGCGTGCTCAGGTCGCTTGAAGCAACAGGTCAGCTGCCTTTTCACCGACCATCACGGTGGCGGCGTTCGTGTTTCCCGAGGTGATCTCGGGGAAGATGCTGGCGTCCGCGACTCGCAGGCCTTCGACACCCCGCACGCGCAACTCGGGGTCGACGACCGCTGATTCGTCAGTTCCCATCCTGCAGGTCCCGACCGGGTGGTACTCGGAGTCCATCATCGATCGCAGGCATGCCTCGAGTTGCTCTTGGTCGGTCACGTCGGTGCCCGGGAACACCTCCTGTCCACGAATGGGTTCGAAGGCGTCGGCCATCCCGAGTTCTCGTGCGACCGCAAGCCCTCTCAGTAGAGCCGCGCGGTCCTCGTCCTCAGTGAGGTAGTTGAAGAGCAGGGACGGGTGATCGGCGGGATCGATCGACTTGAGCCGGACTTCGCCACGAGAACGCGGGCGGGTGGGGCAGACGATGATCTGCCATCCTGGCCCACGGTCGAGCAGGGCGGGATTGACCAGGGTCGTAGCAAAGTGGAACTGGACATCGGGACCCTGCGGGTCGGCGGAGGTGTTCATGAAGCCCGCCACTTCCAGGATGTTGCTGGCGGGGTCGATCGGCGTGGGCGATGGATTGGAGAAGGCAACGTCGATCCTGGGATGGTCGTGGAGGTTGGCGCCCACGCCAGGCAGGTCCACCGCCACTGGAACTCCGAGCCCAGTCAGATGATCGGCCGGTCCGATGCCGGAGAGCATCAGCAACTTCGGACTCTCGAACGCGCCAGCGCAAACGATCAACTCGCGCCGGACGTGCGCCTCGATCGTCTGGCCGTCGCGAACGTATTCGAGCGCGCTGGCCCGGCCATCGGTCAGAACGATCTTGGTGGCCAATGCGTTCGTGGCCACCGTGAGGTTGGGCTCGCTGCGCACCGGTTTCAGGTACGCCTCCGCGCTGGTGATGCGGCGTCCGGACCTGATGTTGACCTGGAACGGACCGAAGCCCTCCTGATCGGCACCGTTGAAGTCCGGATTGGCAACGAAGCCCAGTTCCTTGGCCGCCTCGAGAAACGCCTCGGACCGGGGGTCCAAGGCGGGGTTGTCGCACACGGCGAGCGGACCGTCGCCACCGTGGTACTGGTCGGCTCCGCGGCTATTGCCCTCGGCACGTAGGAAGTACGGGAGGACCTGCTCGTAACCCCAGCCGGTGTTTCCGGCAGCCTCCCACCGGTCGAAGTCCTGCCGATTCCCCCGGATGTAGATCATGCCGTTGATCGCGCTCGACCCGCCGAGAACCTTTCCGCGCGGGTGGTAGATCTGACGGCCGTCCAACCCGGGTTCGGGCTCGGTCAGGTAGGCCCAGTCGACCTCGGTACCAAACAATGCCGGAAGTGCGGACGGGATGAAGATCTCCGGTCTGGTGTCCGCACCGCCTGCTTCCAGGAGCAGGACCTCGAGCGACGGGTCGGCCGAGATGAGGCGGTTAGCGACAACCGACCCCGCCGATCCGGCCCCGACGATGACGTAGTCGTATTCCGGCATTGTGGTCTCCAGTCCAACACTGTTGTGGCCGCGGGACCCCGATTCGCAGCGCCTCGGCTCCTCCACTATGCAGAAGGAAGTTCTGCATACGCCCCCGTGACGACCATGTCAACTAGTCGACCGGTCCACTGAGACGTCAGGGAAGGAGCGCGTCGATCGCCTCAGCGGCCTCGATCAGATGGTCCCGGATCGCCTTGCGGGCCGAGGCGTTCATCCGGCTGATCGGGACCGACGCACACAACGCCAGCCGGGGTGAGCGCACGGCTCGGAGAGCGACCGCGAGGGATTGCACCCCTTCCTCGCTCTCCTGCTGGCTGGTGGCAAAGCCGCGTCGTCGGATCTCGGCCAGCGCCGCGATCAACGCGGTACGTGTGCCGATCGAATACCGAGTCAACTGCACGAGTCCCTCGTCGGGATAGACCGCCAGCAGCTCCGGTTCGGACAGGGTGGCCAGCAGAGCCTTTCCAGTGGATGTGCAATGCGCCGGCATCGATCGGCCAAGTCGGTTGACCACCCGCAGGGCCCTGGTGCTCTCGATGGAATCGATGAAATGGACGTCGCCACCCTCGAGGCGGCCAAGATGCACGGTCTCCTCAAGTTCGGCGTTCAGCTTCTCCAGGATCGGGCGGGCCCGAGACCGTACGTCCAATCGGCGCAGCAGGCCGTACGCCAGTTGATCCAGGGAAGGCCCCGGCTCGTAACTGCGAGTCGTCTGGTTCTGGCGGACCAGCCCCCGGTAGCTGAGCATGGCCAACAGCCGGTGCGCAGTGGACGAGGCGACGCCGAGGTACTGGCTGACATCGGTGAGCCGTAGTTGTGGCCGCTGCCCGAGTAGAACCAGGACCCGCAGCGCGTTGTCCACCGACTCGATCGGGTACTGCGGCATTGCGCCGTACTCCGGAGCGCTGGGCAACGGTTCGGCGTTCACTGCTGGCCCGCCGACTCCGCGGCGGAGAGTGCGTCGTCGGTGCTCATTGCTGTCCCACCTCGTGCGCTCCGCGCACCGCTCGCTCCGCTCCTCGGGCCGTGGACGGCCCTACGATGCTCACTCGCTCTCGGCTCATGTCGAGAGGTTACGTTCGAGCTCGCTCTCGGCTCATGTCGAGAGGTTACGTTCGAGCCGGGCCAGCTCGTGTCGCCATGCGGTGGCCGTGTTGAATGCGCCGCCTAGATCAGGCAATTCGGCCAAGTCCTGGTCGGGGAGATCGGCAAGCACTCCTCCCGCGCTGACTATTCGCAGGGACAGCGCTGCTATCGTGTCGACCGACAGGGCCCGCAGGACCGCCTCGGCGACGCCGGAGCCGGTGCTGGTCAGCCCGTGTCCACGGAGGACGACGACCGGGCGCTGACCCATGGCCTGCGCCATCTCCGCAGCAAGTCGGCGGTCGCGAATGAGCACGCCCCTCGGATAGACCGGCACGCCACCCTGGGCCAGGCGGGTCCCCGGGATGTCGAAAGCGCCGACGATGGGCCGGATGGCGATGCCGGCCAGATCCGCGGCGACCACAGATGGCGGATGGGCGTGCACGACCGCGGCCACATCTAGGCGAGTACGCAGCAGCTCGGTGTGCAGCGGAAGTTCATTGGGTACCGACCAGCCGCCTTGGAGCTCGCCCGGTCCGGCCGCCGCCCCGTCGAGGTCGACCAAGTGGATGTCGGTTGCCTCGGTCCAGGCCAATCCACGCTCCTGCGGGCCGCGACAGCGGACCAGCAGCCGGCCTTCGTCGATCCGCAGGCTGACGTGACCAAGAATCCCGTCGGCCAGGCCGCGGTCGGCCAGGACCCGGCAGGCCTGGGCAACCTCCTGGCGCAGCGGCGCCAACTCCGCAGACGGATCTCTCATGCTGGGGTCCGGGCCGGCGCCGGCGGCGTCTCGGCGACCTGCCGTAGCGCCGTGACGGCCTCGTCGAAGCTGGCGCCGGCGGCAATCATCTTGCGCGAGGCGATCAGTGC
>JACCUM010000162.1 GCA_013811805.1 Geodermatophilaceae bacterium
CCCGGCCTCGACCCGGATCGCGTAGGTCTCCACCGGATGATTCATCCGGGCGAAGGAAAGCCGCAATCCGCCGATCTCGAGCCCGCTATTCATGATCATGAGCGCCCCAGGTTGAGCCGTACTGCTCCCTGGGCGCTCACGATCATCCGACGACAAGGCGTGGAAGTCGAAGACGTCACCGAGGTCGGCCGCGGGCTGCTCATAAGCGGCGCCCAACCGCTCCATGGTGCCGACCGGACCAAGGAGCGCCACCGGCGCGCGAGCCCGCTCGGCGTAACGGTGCCACACCACGAACGAGCAGGCGTCCAAGCAGTGGTCGGCGTGCAGATGCGAGAGCAGGATCGCGTCGATCGTTTCCAAGGGCGCATACCGCTGCAATCCTCCTGCGGATCCCGGCCCGAGATCCAGGACGATCCGTACCCCGTCGTGCTCGATGAGGTAACAGGATGCCGGCGAGTCGGGACCCGGCATCGAGCCCGAGCACCCCACGACCGTCAATCGCACTGCAGGGCACCGAGATTGGGCACCGGAATGCGGTCAGCCGAGTACTGCCCTGGCACTGGTACCGCTCTCCCGCCAGGCGCCGTATCTGGCGGGGGGGCGGCATCGGCAGCAACCGGCGTCTCGGTGTCCTCGGCCGCCCTGGAGGCGGTCCGCCCGACGGGCAACGTTGCAATCGGTCCTACTGCCGGCCCGAGGAAGCGCTCGGCCAGCCGATGGAAAGTGTCGGCGTCACCGGTGGAGAAGAACCGGTGCTCGCCCAGCGGCACCGCCTCACCTGGCGGGTCCCCGCTGTCGCGAAGCAGTCCCTCGTCGGTGAGCACCCGGAAGACGTCCTTGGCAGTCTCCTCGGCGCTGGAGACCAGGGTGACCCCGTCGCCCATCACATGGCTGATCGCGCCGGTCAGCAGCGGGTAGTGCGTACAGCCGAGTACCAGGGTGTCGACCTCGGCGCGTTGCAGCGGCTCCAGATAGGACTGCGCCAGACCCAGGATCTGGCGGCCGCTGGTGATCCCGCGCTCGACGAAGTCGACGAAGCTCGGGCAGGCGGCGCTGGTGATCGTGACCTGCGGCGCGGCCGCGAAGGCATCGTCGTACGCCCGGCTGCGAACGGTCGTCTGGGTGCCGATGACGCCGACGTTGCCGGTCCGGGTCGCCGCGATCGCCCGGCGTACGGCCGGCAGGATCACCTCGACCACAGGCACGTCGTAGCGCTCCCGGGCATCACGCAGGCACGCGGAGCTGGCGGAGTTGCAGGCGACGACAAGCATCTTGACGCCGGACTGCACGAGCTGGTCCATGGCGGCGAGCGCGTGGGCGCGTACCTCCGCGATCGGTTGCGGACCGTACGGACTGTTTGCGGTGTCACCCAGGTAGCGGATCGATTCCGCGGGCAGCTGATCCATGATCGCCCTGGCCACGGTCAAGCCACCGACCCCGGAGTCGAAGACCCCGATCGGCGCGGCGGTCTCAGTCACGCGCTGCAGCGTAATCAGCAGCTGCCAGCCGGGTGGTGCGAGACACCAGCTTCACGCCCAGAGCTGGCCGTCCAGCGCCTCGGCGGCCTCGGTGACAGTGCCGTCGTAGGCACCGGTTGACAGGTATTTCCAGCCACCGTCGCACACGATCAGCGCGATGTCTGCCCGGTGACCGGCAGCGGCCTCCCGTTCGGCGACGCCCAGAGCCGCGTGCAGGATGGCTCCGGTCGAGATCCCCGCGAAGATGCCCTCACGGTCGATCAACTCACGAGTCCGCCGGATCGCGTCGTCGGGGCCCACCGAGAAGCGCGTGGTCAGGACTGAGGCGTCGTAGAGCTCGGGAATGAAGCCTTCGTCGATGTTGCGCAGCCCGTACACGAGTTCCCCGTACCGCGGCTCGGCGGCGACGATCGCCACCCCCGGCACCTTCTCGCGCAGGAACCGCCCGACGCCCATCAGCGTCCCGGCTGTGCCCAGGCCGCCGACGAAGTGCGTGATCGTGGGCAGGTCGGCCAGGATCTCCGGGCCAGTCGTCTCGTAGTGCGCGCGGGCATTGGCGGGGTTGCCGTACTGGTAGAGCATCACCCAGTCGGGGTTCTCGGCGGCCAGCTTCTTGGCGACCGCGACCGCTTCGTTCGAACCACCCTCGGCCGGCGAGGAGATGATCCGCGCTCCATACAGCTCCAGCAGTTGGCGGCGCTCGATCGAGGTGTTCTCCGGCATCACGCAGATCATCTGGTAGCCCCGCTGCCGGGCGATCATCGCCAACGAGATCCCGGTGTTGCCGCTGGTCGGCTCCATGATCGTGTCGCCGCGCTCGAGTCGACCCTCTGCCTCGGCTGCCTGGATCATGAAGAACGCCGCCCGGTCCTTGACCGAACCGGTCGGGTTGTGATCGTCGAGTTTGGCCCAGAGGCGCACCTCCGGGCTGGGCGAGAGCGCCGGAAGACCCACCAACGGCGTGTTGCCGAGTGAGTCGATCAGCGAAGCGAAACGGGCCATGGCTGCTAGCGCTTGCCCGCCGCGGAACCTCCGGCGACCGCCGGCAGGACCGTCACCGAATCGCCGTCCTTGAGCGGCGTTTCCAGGGCGCCGGTGAACCGTACGTCCTCGTCGTTGACGTAGACGTTCACGAATCGGTGCAACGATCCGTCGTCGGAGATCAGCCGGCCCTTGATTCCCGAGTGCCGGGAGTCCAGGTCGTCGATGAGGGTGCTGAGCGTGTCACCGGAACCCTGCACGGTCTTGTCGCCGCCGGTATGCGTGCGGAGGATCGTCGGGATGCGGACCTCGATTGCCATGCGGGAATACTCTCCTCCGGGTACTGCGGTGGGTGGATTGGCACCTTTTGTTGGATAACGCCAGGACCTGCCCGTTCGATTCCTGCCTGTCGGGCACAGGGCTGCGCCGCGCCGATCAGTCCGTGGTGATCTCGACCGGCTCCTCGGTCACCTGGCCATCGAGGATTCGGTACGAGCGCAGCTCCACCGGACCCTCGTCGTTGCCGTTCTCCCGGGTGGACACCAGCACGTAGTGCGTCGCCGGGTCGGCCAGCGGGCCGCTGGCGTAGCTGATGTCCGTACGGGACGGATACGGCTCGGTCGCGGTGTGCGAGTGGTAGTTGACGATCACCTGCTCGTCCAGGTCGTCCAGCTCCCGGTAGAGCTCGAGCAGGTCGCCTGACTCGAATTCGTAGAACGTGGGTGACCGGGCCGCGTTCAGCATCGGGATGAACCGCTCCGGACGGTCACTGCCGGCCGGTCCGGCGATCACGCCGCACGCCTCGTCCGGATGATCCCGGCGAGCATGCGCAGTGACCGCGTCGACCAACGCCTGCCCGATCCGAAGCACATCCCGAGTCTAGGGACCGGGTCTCGGGGGCGCCCGCTGCGCGTCAGTGCATGGTGATCAGTGCTTGCTGATGAGCGCATCGATCAAAAGGCCCTGGACTGCGGTCAGCCAGGAATAGACCGCCCAGCGCGAGTCACCGGTCTGCTCGGCGCGCAGCATCGGGTCGTCGGATTCCTGTACGTCCAGGCGTACGCCGATCGCCAGCCGTACATCGTTGAGGGTGCGAGTCCAAGCCTCGGCCTCACTCTGGCCGAGTTCGACCCGACCGCCGTCGTCGGTGACCGAGTCCAACAGCAGCGTGGCGTCGGCCAACTTCTCCTGACGTATGCCCGACTCGGTCAGGGAACGGTAATCCTCGGCCAAGGCTGGGTCGCTGCGGTGCCCGTCCGGGAGCAGCCGCTCGGCGACCGGGTCGGACTGGCGCTCATTCGCGGAGTCCGCGTCAGAGCCGCCATCGCTGAGTAGGTTGCGGATCTCGGACACGACCTGGCGCAGCAATGCCGCCTCGTGCGGTTCGAACTGGGCCACCAGGCGCCCGCGCCTCCACCGGAAAGGCGTCACGAGTCCCGCTGGTAGCTGGCCCACAGCCCGTAGGCGTGCAGCCGTGACGTGTCGGACTCCATCCGTTCCTTGGCGCCGGAGCTGACGATGGC